>CAYUYD010000042.1:0-12973 GCA_964449105.1 uncultured Planctomycetaceae bacterium
AGATTACAGGGATTTTTCTTTTGTTATTTTAAAATCCAGTAATCCAGTAATCCCTAAAATCCTGCTATCTTTGTTTCCGTAAAAGTCCGGTAAGGTAAATGAGAATCAGACTTCCGACGTGAGTGCAGTATGAACGATTTGAAACTGATGATTCCGGGTCCAGTGGAGGTTGACGAGGATACCCTCTTCCGGATGGGCCGGCCAGTCATGGTCCATTACGGCGACGACTGGGTCAGGATTTACAACGAGACCGTTGATTTCCTGAAGACAGTCTTTCAGACAAGGCACGACATGTTCATCCTCGTAGGTTCCGGCAGTGCTGCGCTGGACGCCGGGATAAACGGACTGCTGGGCAGGGGCGATAAGGCCATACTGGGGATTAATGGATTCTTCGGCGAGAGGCTTAAGGAGATCATACTGTCGTATGGGGCGGAGGTCATTGCCGTTGAGGCAGAGTGGGGCCGACCCATAACCGCCGAAATGGTCGCCGAAGCCGTCAGGAACAACCCGGACGCCAAGGCCGTCGTCATCGTGCATAACGAAACCTCCACGGGGGTGGTCAATCCGATACGCCAAATCGGCGAGGTTCTGGCTGAATGCGAGCGAAAAGCCTTCATGGTCGATGCGGTAACCTCCATCGGCGGAATCGAGTTCGCCATGGACCAGTGGGGCATAGACATTGCAGTTACTGCCTCACAGAAATGCCTGGGCGCTCCTCCGGGTCTGGCCATGATTGCCGTCGGTCCCAAGGCCTGGAAAATCATGGAGTCCAGAACAGTCCCGCCGGTGGGCTGGTACTTGAATCTTCTTAATTGGCGGGAATACAGAGAGAGATGGTGCCAGTGGCATCCCTATCCGATTACGATGGCTACGAATAACGTCCTTGCCCTCAACAATGTCCTTCGCGTGCTTCTCGAGAAGGGTCTGACCAGGCGAATTGAAAGGCATCGGCAGGCCGCCCGGATGTTCAGAGATGGGATAAGCCGGATCGGATTGAAACTGGTTGTCGGCGACGATTATGCCTCCTGCACGACCACTGCCGTTCAGACCCCGCCGAACATGCCGAGCGGTGAACTCGTTGACTTCCTTAAAAACGAGCATCGCATCCTGATAGCCAACGGTCTGGGTGTTACTAAAGGCAGGTGGGTGCGGATAGGACATATGGGCAGGGAGGGGACTCGACCGGAGGCCATAAGGGCGGTGCTTAAGGGAATCGAGGATTTTTATCGGCGATCCGTCGGGGAAGGCAGTGATGAAGAAGATTAATGTAGGCATTATTGGGGCAGGGTTGGCTGGGGGGGCACACGCAGCGGCGTATTCAAAGATAGACAACGTCCGCCTGCTCGGCGTCGTTGATCCCGACGAGAAAAAGGGAAAGGCCTTTGCCGATCGCTGGGGGGCCGAGTATTTCGCCGGTCTTAAAGGGCTGCTGGACAGCGAAATCAGTGCGGTAAGCATATGCACACCGCACAACATTCACGATGTCGGCGTCGTTTCCGCAGCCGAGGCAGGCAAACACATTCTGCTGGAAAAACCGATAGCGGTAACCGTGGAAAAGGCCGAAAGGGCGGTACAGACCTGCCGCGAAAACAACGTCAAACTGATGATCGGCATGACCCATCACTTCTATCCTGAAATTCTCGAAGCCAGGAGGCTGATGAACGAAGGGGCGATAGGGCAGGTCTATATGGCGCAAGACCGGATGGTCTTTCCGCCCCAGGGCTTTCTGCCATGGGTTTTCCAGCCTGAGATTTGCGGCGGCGGCGTGTGGATGGAGAACGGCATCCACGGGATCAACCGGCTGAGGTGGTTTCTTGGGAGTGAAGTGGCCGAAGTTACCGCCCACGTCGGCGCCTTCGTCGTACAAGCGGACGGCGAAGATAACGGAATGGCGATTCTGAGATTCCAAAACGGAACGTTCGCCACCATGGTCCAGGTCGTCAGCCCGGGCGGAAATATCACGTGCGACCTGGAACTGCACGGGTCGGAAGGGACGATTAAGGTGGAAACGTGGAAAGGGATGACCCTTACCACCGGCGGGAAAACCTATACCCGGAGATTCAGACCGCAGATGATAAACCTGTGGGAGGGGATTACAGAGGGAATCGAGGCGGAAGTGCGGGATTTCGTCCGCTGCATCGAAGAAGACACAGAACCCGCCGTTACGGGTCAGGACGGTCTGGAAGATCTGAGAGTGATAATGGCTGTCTATGAATCCAGCGCCAAAGGCCGGAAAGTCTTGCTGAAGAGGTAGGACTGAATTGCACTATTCGATATGGATGTATCCCTGGGACCTGCTGGACGAGGGCGTTGATGACGTCCTGGCACGCATATCGCAGGCAGGGCTGAACGCCGTGAGCGTCGCGTCGAGTTATCACGCCGGCAAGTTCCTCAGGCCGCATAATCCCAAAGGCAAGGTCTATTTCCCCGAGGACGGAGTTGCCTATTTTCGACCGCGCCCGAAGCGCTACGAAGGGACTCCAATTAAGCCCGAGGCCGCTTCTTTGACCGCGAATGAAGACTTCTTCGAGTCCCTTTGCAGCAAGACAAAAGGCCACGGGTTGAACCTTGTGGCATGGACGGTCTGCCTGCACAACACCCGACTGGGAAGCCAATACCCCCAATTCACCGTCAAGAACGCCTTTGGGGACTCCTACGTCTATAGTCTCTGCCCCAGCCGCCCGGAGGTGAGGGAATATGTAAAAGCGCTCGTCTGCGACATCGCTTCGAACTATGACCTCCATGCGGTGGAACTGGAGTCGCCGGGCTTCCTGTCCTTCGAACACGGTTTTCACCATGAAATGTATGGCATGGAAATGAGACCCCTGCCGGCATTTCTGTTGTCGTTGTGTTTTTGCCGGGGCTGCATCGAATCGGCCGAGGCCGCTGGTATAGACGCCGATGCCGTGCGGGAGAAGGTCAGGGAACTTCTGAACCTCTACTTCCAGTCGGATGCGTCCCTTGAGAAAGTGCAGGACGGCGAGATTCTCCGGTGGCTGTCGTCCGAGGAAGAACTTCACGGGTATTGCCTCCACAGATGCTCTTCGGCGACCGAGTTGGTCAGAGGCGTAAAGGGCGCGATGCCTTCCGAAGTCAAATTGTTTGTCATTCCCAGCATATGCAGGCCGTGTACAATGTCCTGGCAGGAGGGGGCCGATCTGAAGGCCTTGGCCGACTACGCCGATGCCGTTGAGATACTGGGTTATTTTCAAGAGACAAAGGACCTGTGCGACGACATCGTCCGGGCAGGAGAAATGATCGGCGACGGCGCTCGGCTTCATGTTGGAATGCGTCCGGGCTATCCTGACAACGGTTCTGCCGATGAACTGACCGAAAAAATCAAGGCGGCTAAAGAGACCGGCGTTGACGGATTTTCTTTTTACAACTACGGCCACATCAGGCTGGAAAACCTGCAATGGATAAAGCAGGCCATCGAGGCATGTCCATGAGTAACAGTTCCATATTGTCGGAGGCCGAAGCGATTGCCCCCAGGCTTATCGAGATCCGCCGGGATATACACAGTCATCCCGAGCTCGGTTACGAGGAGAAGCGCACAGCGGGGATAGCGCAGGAACTGCTGGAGGGACTGGGTCTGGAAGTAAAGACGGGTTTCGCCGTAACCGGTCTGGCGGGCGTGCTGCGCGGCAAACCCGGCGGAAAGACCATCGCCATTCGGGCCGATATGGACGCCCTGCCTATACAGGAGGAAAACCAGACTCCGTATTCTTCGCAGACAGCCGGCGTTATGCACGCCTGCGGTCACGATGCGCACGTGGCTATTGCCCTGGGGGCCGCCATGCTCCTGGCACAGCGAAAAGACAAACTTGGCGGGAATGTCAAGTTTATACTCCAGCCGAACGAAGAGGTGCCGCCGGGCGGCGCCAAGGTGATAATTGAAGAGGGGGTACTCTCTGATCCCGATGTCGATGCCGTTATCGCTTTGCACGTTGATCCGTCCATCCCGGTCGGAAGGATTGGGATAAGGGGCGGTCCGGTCATGTCCTCGGCGGACAGTCTGAAGATAACCGTCCTGGGACGGGGCGGGCACGCTTCGCAGCCGCACCTTTGCGTCGATGCCATTGCGGTGGCGGCACAGGTAATCCAGGGGCTTCAGACCATCATCAGCCGCCGGATTGATCCGCTCGACGGTGCGGTAATCTCCATCGGAATGATCGAGGGCGGCCACGGATACAATATAGTCGCCGATAAGGTAACTCTGACCGGTACGGTACGTACGCTGAATCCTGCGCTGAGGACCGAACTGGCCGGAATGATAGAGCGGCTCGTGAAGGGAATTACCGAGAGTGCGGCGGCAAGGTATGACATGGAGTATTTCCTCGGAGCCCCGATAGTGGTAAATGACGAAAAAATGACCGGTCTGATGAAGGATGCCTCAGAAACGATAGTCGGAATCGATAACGTCGTGGATAGCGAGCCGCGACTGGCAGGCGAGGATTTCTCATATTTCCAGAAGGCTGTGCCGGGATGTATGGCGTTCCTGGGTGTCAGGAACGAGCACAAGGGAATCGTTCATCCGTGGCACCATCGGCGATTCGACATCGACGAAGCATCGCTTCCCATAGGCTCGGCCGTCTTGGCCGAAACGGCAATAAGATATCTGGCCTGATATCTGATGAGACATAAGATGAGAATGTGCTTGAGACCTTACCATCCGCCATGCGTAGTTGGGTGCTGCGGCATGGAAGGGCGCCCGGGAAGTTACAACGGAGCGGGTTTTCAGGAAAAAACATTCACTGCATGAGCGAGATCGAAAGACTATGAGAATAGATGCGACGGCGCGGCATGACATCTTCCGTGGAGCATGTCAATCGGATTGCCCGGCCTGTCCCCTTGCCCCGAAACGAAAAAAATTTTTCCATATAGGGGAAAATAGTTACAGGCTGGCGGATTTTTGTTCTTATAATCTACCGGGTTCGAGTGTTACGGCAAACGATAACACCTTCCCGTCGCGCGTCGGCGTAGGCGCGAGAATCGGCGGGAGTTGAGGCGGTCTCGGAGGCTATCTAAGCCTCCAATATAAGGAGCCGGGATATGGCTAAGAAAAAAGCCGCCAAGAAAGCAGCCAAGAAGACGGCGAGCAAGAAGACAAAGAAGGGTTGCTGCAAGTAGGGTGCGTCAGATTACAACAGAAGCATTATCAGCACCCGGACAGAGGCCGGTCTTTGCCGGCCTCTGTCCACTTTTTCTCCGGCGTCCTGCCGTTCACCTTGGATAGATTGTCAGTTTCTTTGCGGCGAGGAAATTGATTTTTTGCTGGAGGGTCTGTTCGAGGTTTTCATCCCTTCCTATCGGCGATAACTTGCTCTCGGACGGACCTTCCAGACCGGTCAGCGATTCGCTGCGCGGAATGCCGGGATCGCGGAACAGGTCATATGCCTCGGAAGTGCTGGTTACCTGCGGGTTCGCCAGGTTCGATCGCGTGATAAGCACGCGTACGGCGGCAAGGTACTCTTTGCTACCGGCCTGTCGGTGGATATTGACCGTAACCTGACGATAGACGGTCTGGATTGTTCCTTCGGCTACGTCCCGCCGGGTAATTGCGTCTTTGCGCCAGAACTCGAACCAGTGCCGACCGATCATAGGGTAGGTGGTGATAACGCCTTCCCGCCGGTCGGCGCGGTCGATGACAAAGCGATACTTGCGCAGCACTTCGTTGGCGGCGTCCCAGGCGGCATTGAAATTCTCATCGGCGATGCCGCGAGGACTTGCTGCCGGCCTGCCCGTGTAAAAGCATCCGGTGCAAAAAAATGCTGCGGCTAACATGATGATTTGCAGAGGTTTCATATTTTTTCACCTGATTTTAAGATTTTTTATGGTCGGTATTGGTCCGTTGCGGTTTTGTATCTTATGTTTCATATGGCAACCGACGCAGCCGCATGCCGGGTCTCACCGGCCCGGCACCAATGCCCCGCGCCCCGGTCCTCGCTCCTTGGCCGGGGCGCCCTTTTTTAACGCGAATTCGCACGAATAAGAGCGAATTACACGGATGCTCTTTGGAAAACCCTGCCTTGTTCAGCAATTTCAAGAACCAGACTAGCCCTCGCTCGGTAAAGATGCCAGTAGAAATCTCCCCCCGACGATGCGATACTGCTGTAAAGCGTTCAGCTATCAGCAATCAGCAGTCAGCAAAAAACCGCTAAATAAAAATGCTGAACGCCAATTGCTGAACGCTGATTGCTGAACGCTGATTGCTGATAGATGATTGCTGATAGATGATTGCTAAACATGCGTATCATTACCGGTCAACACAAGGGTCGCCGCCTCCTTTCGCCGAAGAGCATGACGACTCGTCCGATAACCTCGCGGGTCAAGGTCGCATTATTCAATATACTAGCCGGCGCCGTTGACGGTGCGGTAGTGGCGGATTTATTCTGCGGGACGGGAAGTATAGGTCTGGAAGCCCTAAGCCGGGGGGCGAAATACTGTTTTTTTGCCGAGCGGGATCGACAGGCATTGGATCGCCTGAATCGCAATATCGAGGCGATGGACCTGTCAGACCGCTGCCGGGTATGGCGAGGCGATATTCTGCGATACCTGCGGCGGTGGCTTGAGGAAATCGACGAGACGATAGACATTGCTTTCGTGGACCCGCCATACGCCCTGCCGGAACAATGGCAGTGGGACCAAGCCGTCGAAAGACTGTTCGCCCCGCTTGCGGCCAAACTGGCCGACGACGGCCTGGTGGTCTTTCGCTGCCGGCGAAACATTGTGCTGCCTGATGCGTTAAAGCCTTTGTCAGTCAGCAGTCGACGCGATTACGGGGATATGTCGCTGGTATTCCTGAAGAAAAGCAGGGATGCAGGGGATGCACGGGATAAAAAAATTAGTTAAAAAAGCGACAAGGAACGTCGGTTTTTTTAAATATTATTTCTTATCCCGTGCATCCCCTGTATCCCTGCTAAAAAAAGGTTGGTGAGGAAATGTCGAAGTCGCCGTACCTGTATTTTGAGCCGGACCGACTGGCGAAGTTCGCCAATCTGAACCTGCTGGCCCGGCAGGTGGTGGAGGGGTTCATATCCGGTCTGCACCGCAGTCCGCACAAGGGTTTTTCGGTGGAGTTTTCGGACCAGCGCGAGTATTCGCCCGGCGACGATATTAGGCATCTGGACTGGGTCGCGTGGGGCAGGACCGACCGATATTACATAAAGCAGTACGAGCAGGAGACAAACCTTCGGGCGTACATCCTGCTGGACATCTCCGGTTCGATGAACTACCGCTACAGTGGCGAGGTTACCAAGTACAGGTACGGCTGCTTCCTGGCCGCGTGCCTGGCGTACCTGATGTGCCGGCAGCAGGATACGGTCGGAATGGTCGCCTTCGACAGGAAGATACGCCTTCACCTTCCGCCGGCATCGACCGCGGCGCACCTGGACCGCCTTTTTACAGGTCTGGAAAAACTCGAACCCGGAAAGCAGACCGCCATCGCCGGAACCTTTCACGAACTGGCTGAAAGAATCGCCAAGCGCGGGCTGATAATCGTCATCTCCGACCTTTACGACGACCCTGCCGAGGTTATGCGGGCGCTTCAGCACTTCTGCTATAAAAAGCATCAGTTAATCCTGTTCCACCTGTTTGACCGTGCGGAACTGGAATTCCCGTTCAGGAAGATGACCAGTTTTGTTGACATGGAGAGCGGCGAAAAGATCCAGGTCGATCCCCGCCTCCTGCGAGATTCGTACCGAAACGAGGTCCATTCATTCATCGAACGCTACCGAAGGGATTGCAGCGACCGGAACATCGAATACGTTACAGCCGTTACCGATCAGCCATACGATACGATGCTTCTGAATTACCTTGCCCGGAGAAAGGCTATGGCTAGGCGATGACATTGGCCCTTATATTTGTGACTCCGCTGCTTCTGGCGGGTCTGGCGGCGGCGGCGATACCGCTGGTGCTGCACCTGCTGGCGTCGGTGCGTGCGCCGCAGGAGTATTTCCCCACGCTGCGGTTCCTTAAAATGGGCATGGAGAAAACCGCCCGCCGCCGGCGGCTGGAGCACTGGCTGCTCCTGTTGATACGCTCGGCGCTGCTGGCGGTTTTGGCCTTGGCGGTGGCTGAACCTGTCCTGAAATCAACTGCCGGATTCTGGTCCGACAAACGCTTCGCAGCAGTGATCATCGTCGATAACTCATATTCGATGGGTGTCAGTCGGGGCGGCGAGTCGCGCTTTGACGTAGCGAGGCGCGAGGCCTCCAAACTCCTCGGCGGGGCCGACAGGCCCACCGCCGCTGCGCTGATGTTGACCAATTCAGCCCCAGCCGACCGACCCATGTTCCTGCAGTCCGACCTGGAGGACACTCGCCGTAGGCTTTCGCAGGCGCACCTCACCTCAGGACGGGCCGATATAGCCGAATGTGTCAGGGAGGCCCTGGCGCTGCTGAAAGACCCCCGGCGCGCCGGGGCACCGCAGAAGGCAATTTACATCTTCTCCGATATGCAGCGGATAAGTTTTGAGTACGTGGATGGGCTGGAAAAGACCACGGTCCCGCTGATGCTGGTGGACTGTTCGAACGCCGCGCCTGTGAACGTCGGGATCGAGGACCTGAAGATAAGCAGCGGTCGAAACGTAGGGCGGGAGATGAAGTTCACAGCCTCTCTGGTCAACTCATCGGCGACGGACAGGCAGGTGCACGTCTGGCTCCAGGTCGATGGACAGGAAATCGGCGAGCCTGTGCGAAAGATTCTCCCGGCTGCAAATAACGAAGGCCCTACAAGAACGGCTGTGCAGTTTAGTCATGCCTTCACCGCTCCGGGCGTCCACGTCGGGCAGGTAGCCGTCAGGGAGGCCGACGACCTTGCCATCGACAACGTCCGGCGATTCAGCCTCCGGTTTGGAGGACAGGTCGGCGTGGTGCTCGTCAGCGGCGGGACGGGTGGCGCCCTCAACCGAAGCGAAGCGAAGGTTGGGGGTGTGTATGATTCCGCCGACATGCTGGCTGTGGCGATGGATTCAGTCGATGTATGGTCCATTCGTCGGCGGACGATTCAGGCAGACCAGTTCGGCGCTCCCGGCGCGCCGGGACTTGCCGAGGGTGGCGCAGGCTTTCAGCCTGTGGCGGTTTTCTTCACCGACGTTCCGTCCTTCACCGTCGCCCAGGCGGACGCCGTGGTTGATTTCGTCCGCAATGGAGGTTCTGCCATGTTTTTCCTTGGTCCGGCGGTCAAGGCGTCGAATTACAACGAGCGTTTTTCCGGTTTCCTTCCGGGTCGGATCGGAAAGGCGGTCGGACAGGTCGGCCTGGAGGCCGGCGGCTTCGGCGCGGTCAAGAATCTCCGCCATCCCTATCTGACGGGACTCTTCGAAACCGAAGCCGACTATCCCGAAATCATCGTCCAGCGATACTACACGATGAGCCGTCTTGTCGGGGACCACGAAACCGTTCTTTCATCGCCGGCGGGCGATCCGATTATTTCGGCCAGGGATTTCGGGGCAGGGCGCGTCGCACTGGCCACTACGACCGCGAGTGTCGAGTGGAACAACCTCGCAACTACCTCGCTGTTTCTGCCGATTGTAACGCGAATATGCCTGTCAGCCGGTGAGAGGCTCGGCGCCGACAACACCTTCAATGCCGATTCGGTCGTTACGATCAGCCCCGATGTGAAGATTGCTCCCGGCGCGCCGGGAGTAATCAACGTTACGATGCCCGACGGCGCTATCGAAATTCTACCGTTCGACACCGGTACGGACCCCGTGTTCACGAAGACGGACCAGCCGGGCATTTATCGGTGGAAGGTCGCCGCCGACGGTACTGAAGGCGCGTTCGCCGTCAATCCCGACGGCGTCGAAAGCAATCTTCTCAGCGTAACGCCCGCCGCCCTGGTAGAGCATATCAGGAGTGCAGCCGACAAAGCCGGCGATGAACCGCCGGACATCTACTTCGGCGGAACGCTGGAAGGCGTTCACGCCGCCGCCGCTGCAGCCGCTGCCGGAGACAACCTCTGGGACCGCATGCTGGTGATCGTGATTGTTCTTCTGGTGGTCGAGGCCGTCGTCGCCAACCGATTCCGGCGCGGCGACAAACCAACACCGGCGCATCTGAATCCCGCCCTGGCGGCGTAACCAAATTGCCAATTGCCAATTGCCAATTGCCGATTGCCGATTGATAATTGCTCCGGTCATGGGCGAGATAACGACTCCTAAACAAGTCAAATTGATTGTCGGAATGCTCTCGGTCAGCCGGGATGTGCTCGCTGATGCGACCGAGCGGCTACAGCGCGGCTTCGGCCCAATCGACCTGACCGGCGAGGTGATGGAGTTTGACTTTACACATTATTACGACGAAGAGATGGGAACAGGGCTGCTTCGGCAGTTCGTCGCATTCGAGAAACTCATAGGCCCGGAAGAAATAGTCGCAATAAAGAGGGCGACCAACGACATTGAGGGCGAATTCGCCGAAGGCCCGAACCGCCTCGTCAATCTCGACCCCGGATACATCACCGAAAGCAAACTCGCCTTGGCGAGCACAAAAGACTTCGCCCACCGCATCTATCTTTCGGAAGGCATTTACGCCGAGATAACGCTGGCTTACGTTCATGGCCGGTGGGTTTCGCATCCTTATACATTTCCCGATTACGCATCGGGACGCTACGATGCGTTTCTGACGCAGGCAAGAGAGATGCTTCGGATACAGTTAGGCAGGAAGGGGCGTCATTGATGATTGAAATCGCTGCTGCGGGCGCTGTTGGTCTGGCCTTTATTCTGTCGCTGACAGGGACGGTTCTGGTGCGGAAACTCGCCCTGGCGTGGGGATTCATCGACCAGCCGGGACGGGACCGTTTTCACCGTACGCCCACTCCGCTTCTTGGCGGCGTAGCAATTTTCCTGGCGGTACTTCTTCCGAGCCTGCTGGTCCTGGTCCTGGCGCGGGTCTGGTCGGCAGCCGGCGCACCGTCGTGGCTGGAAGGCCTGGCCGTTCATATCCCCGGCGTTGTTGAAAAAACGCCGCTTGTTCTGGTGATACTCGGCGGGTGCGCGGTCCTGCATATTGTCGGGCTGATAGACGACCGCAAAAACCTCGGTCCGTGGCTGAAACTGGTTGCGCAGGTCCTGGTGGCCGGTGCGGTTGTGTTTATCGGCAAGGTGCGTCTGCTGGAGATGCTGGGCGAGCCGGTCAGCAGTATCGCCAGCATCCTCTGGCTGGTGCTGATTACCAACGCATTCAATTTTTTGGACAACATTGACGGCCTGTCGGCCGGCGTGGCTGCAATATGCTCGGCGGCGCTGCTTGCTGCTGCGGCGGCTTCGGGGCAGTTGTTCGTGGCGGGGTGGCTTTGCCTGCTTCTGGGCGCGTCGCTGGGATTTTTGGTGTTCAACTTTCCGCCGGCGAAGATTTTCATGGGCGACGCCGGGTCGCTGGTGCTCGGTTTTATGCTGGGCGTGCTGAGCATATTGACGACGTACTATCACGGCGGGTCCAGCGGCATGTATTACGGCGTCTTCGCGCCGGTAGTGCTTCTGGCGGTGCCCCTGTACGACACAGTCAGCGTCGTGCTGCTTCGGATTCGCAATCGGCGCAATCCGATGGTCGGCGACCGGAGGCACTTCTCGCACCGCCTCCTTAGGCGGAGGATGAGTCCGTCCAAAGCGGTTCTGACGATCTATCTCGCCACAGCCGCCACAGCCGCCGGCGCGTCGCTGCTTCCTCACGTCAGCCGTGTCGGCGCGATACTGGTTTTCGCGCAGACGGTCGGAATCGTGCTGATCGTCGCACTCCTCGAATCCGCCGACGGGAGGTCCGGGCCGTGAACGACGCCGAAGGACGAACCGCGCGCCTCCTCGAAAGCGCCGCTCTGGCGTGCATCCTGGCCGTGCTTGTGGCCAGACCCTTCGTGATGGAGACTCTGTTCCGCACCTCGCAACTGAACCTTATGGCGGACAGCGGCCAGGTTTCCCCGCAGGGGTCTGCGACAAATAAATCACCGGACGAACTGCTGCGAGTCGCCTTCGCAATGGTCCTGTTGTCGGCGTTTGTCCTCTGGTCGATCGCGCAGACGCTTCGTCGTCAATGGCGACCGGTCGGCGCGACCTTTGCGATATTACTTTTGGGGTTTTCGGCATGGACGTTTCCCGGCGCGGTGCGGGCAGTGGATGTTCGGGGCGCACTGACCGGATGGTTTGAGCAGACGACGATCCTTCTGTCGGCACTGGCGATGATGCACCTCGTCGCAGGACGGAAGGACCGGCTCGGACTGGTAATCGTTATCCTGGCCGCACTGGCAGGGGCGATGGGAGTCAAGGCCGTTACGGAAGTAACCTATGAGATTCCTCAGCGAATCGCCGCCTTCCATGCCGAACCCGTAAAGCAACTGGCCCAGGTCGGCATCCAGCCGGGCACGCCTGAGACAAAGATGTTCGAGAAGCGGCTCTGCGACAGTGCGTCTTTGGGATACCTGGGCCTGTCCAACGTGTTCGCGTCTATGCTGGTGGTGCTGGTTTCGGCTGCGGGCGGTCTGGCAGTCGAAAAATTCGCCGCAGCGAGGCGGTCGCGCCGGTCCGCCCGTCTGGGACGGGGCGAAATACACTTACCGACTCTGGCTGCGTGGGTGTGGATTGCGGTCGTTGCAGTAGCGGCGACGGCGATTGTCCTGACGCGGAGCAAGGGCGGACTCGCCGCAGCAGCAGTGGCGTTCATGGCTGCGATATTGGTGATGCTCCGTCAAAAATTCTTCTCCCGTCATCGCCGGAAGTTTCTGGCTGCCTGTGCCGCGGTAATACTGATGGGGATTTGTGCAGTGGCTGGGTGGGGAAAGGTTCGCGACTCACTTCCGGGATGGAGTATGCAGGTCCGGTGGGAGTACTGGGTCGGGTCGGTCGATATTATTAAGGAAAAGCCGGTCTTCGGCGTCGGGCCCGGAGGATTCGGCGATGCCTATCTTCGCCACCGCCTTCCCGCAGCCGCCGAGAGCACCAAAAGCCCGCACAACCTCATAATGGAGGCTGCCGTCCAATCCG
>CAYUYD010000043.1:0-12954 GCA_964449105.1 uncultured Planctomycetaceae bacterium
AACATGCCGAAGGACTCAACCATCGACGACATCGCCGATGTCTATACCAGCGGCTGGAAATTAGGCCTCAAAGCCGTGGCTATATACCGCGACGGTTCCAAGGTTTCCCAGCCTGTGAACCTCAAAAAAGACGGCCAAGCCAACAAGGTCGAGGAGCCTGAAAAAGTCAAAGCCGAAACACCTTCGTCTAAACCCGTACCCCGCCGGCGGCGCCTTCCGGCGACTCGCCAGTCGCTGACGCATAAGTTCGAAGTGGCAGGGCACGAGGGGTACATAACCGTCGGGCTGCATGAGAACGGCGAACCGGGCGAGGTGTTCATCACAATGGCAAAGGAAGGCTCGACCGTCGGCGGAATGATGGACGCCTTCGCCACGGCCATCAGTCTGTGCCTCCAGTACGGCGTCCCACTGGAAGCGCTTACGAGGAAGTTCTCGCACCAGCGCTTCGAGCCGGGCGGGATGACCGCCAACCCGGACATCCCATTCGCCAAAAGTATCGTGGATTACATATTCCGCTGGTTGGATATGAGTTTTCTTAACCGGATAAGCAGAGCCGCTGCGGTTGAACGCACGGCAGGTCGCGGTGGCTCATCGGTAGCTCCGGTTTCTGCGGGTGGCAGCAGGGATGATTCAGCCCCCGGGATGCGAGGCGCCGGCATGGTCGTTGGCAGGGATGCATCGACCCCCGGCGCCGATTTACTTTCAGGCGGTGACGGCGGAAATGGTGGGAACGGCGGAAACGGCGGTTCTGACCGCAGCAGCGCCAATGTGGCGACGTCGGCCCTGACGGATACGCGAACGGCACAGTCCGTCAGCCGTATCGATCAGCAGTTCTCGCATTTCCAGGAAGACGCCCCGCCTTGCGACGTCTGCGGAGCAATCACTGTGCGAAATGGAAATTGCTACAAATGCTTCAACTGCGGCGCATCACTGGGATGCAGCTGATAGTTAGTAAGCGGACAAATAAAAGTGGGATAAACGGCGGAACTATAAACCGACAAAATCGTTAAAACCAATTGAGAGGAGATGTCGAGGCGAAAGTTTTCTCAAGAATTATGTGCAATTTGCCGAGAAAGGACGTAGTAGTATAATAATCGGAAAAATCGGACAGCCGTCACAATCCGTATGAATAAATGTCCGCCGCGCCCACTTAAGGTGTAGGTCTCCCTCCACCTGCACCAAGGGTTGCGGCTAGTAGGGGCGATTCTCAGGTCTCCCTCCGCCTGGGTGTCGCCCTTTTTTTTATCGCTCACAGTTCCTTTTTTACCGCTTGTGAGTTTCGCCACACCTCTTCACACGATAGAATACCCGCGAACCTTCGAGAGGAAAAAAGTATGGAAAATTTAATTCGCGGAAAGGCGTTCGTCGTCGACGACAATATCGACACCGACCAGATAATCCCGGCGGAGTATCTTTCGTACAACCCCGCCGATGCCGAAGAACGCAAATACTTCGGAAAGTACGCCATGAGCGGCGTCCCGCCGACCGGTTCAGGACTGCCCGCCGGAAACATCCCGTTTGTTACAGGCGATGGTTTCAAAAGCCGATTCGTTGTTGTCATCGGCGGGAAGAACTTCGGCTGCGGCTCGTCGCGCGAACATGCCCCGCTGGCGCTGGCCGAGGCGGGTATCCGGGCCGTCGTAGCCGAATCATATGCGAGGATATTCTATCGCAACAGCGTCAATGGCGGGTACCTTATCCCCTTCGAGACGCCGCAGCGGCTTATCGATGAATTCGCCACCGGCGACGAGATCGAGATAGACCCATCGGCTGGGACATTAAAAAACCTGCGGACCGGAAAGCAGTTCAACCTTTCGTCGCTGGGCGACGTGGCGGACATAATCGCAGCCGGCGGAGTCTTCGATTACGCCAAACAACAGGGAATGCTGTAACAATTTCCAATTGCCAATTTCCAATTTCCAATTGGTCGTGGGACTCGTTGAACATTTTTCCAATTGGAAATTCGTCCAATGACAGAGATTGCTAAAATAAGTATTCGGAACGTTCCTGGCGGTACGATAATTTCGGTTAAGGTTGTTCCGGGTTCTTCGCGGGACCGCATAGTCGGGGTGCTGGGCAACTGTCTGAAAGTCGCCACCTCAGCCCCGGCAGAGAAGGGCAAGGCCAACAAGGCAGTCGCCGCCATACTGGCAAAGGCGCTGGGCATCGGTAAGAAAGATGTTACGCTCATGTCAGGCCCGACGAACCCGCGAAAGGAATTTCAAATTTCAGGCCTGTCGGCGGAGCAGGTAAACGCCCGCCTGGAAAATGCGGGATGATGTTTTTTTATTCGCGTAATTCGTGGTAACGGTGGTAACGATGGAAAAATACGACTTTACGGAAATTGAGAAGAAGTGGCAGACGTACTGGCAGGAGAACGAAACTTTCCGCCAGCCCAACCCCGGCGAGGAAGGTTTCGACGACGACAAGCCGAAGTTTTATGTGCTGGATATGTTTCCGTATCCCTCCGGCGCGGGGCTGCATGTCGGACACCCGGAGGGTTACACCGCCACCGACATCGTCGCCCGCTATAAGCGGATGAAGGGTTTTAATGTATTGCACCCGATGGGTTACGACGCCTTCGGCCTGCCGGCGGAGCAATATGCCGTCGAGCATGGCGTCCATCCGCGCGAAACCACCGCAGCCAACATCGCCAATATCGAACGACAGATAAAGATGTTCGGCTTCTCCTACGACTGGTCGCGCCGGTTGGCCACTACCGATCCGGACTACTACCGCTGGACACAGTGGATATTCCTGAAGATGTTCAACAGTTGGTACGACCCGGACGCCGACGCAGCCAGGCCGATTAAGGAACTGATTGACAAACTGCACAGGGGCGAATTAGTCGTGGACCCCGGCGGGAATGTTGTTCCCATCGATTCCTGTGATCGGACCTTCTACGTAAACTGGAGGGGAGTCGCCGATGGCCTGCACAAGTTTCACGAACTCGCCCCCGACCAGCAGCGCCGGCTGATTGATGAGTACCGCCTGGCCTATATGGCCGAGGTCCCGGTCAACTGGTGCCCGCAACTCGGAACGGTCCTTTCCAACGAGGAAGTTACAAACGAAGGCAAATCCGATCGCGGCGACTGGCCTGTCTATCGAAAGTCGCTGAAACAGTGGATGCTGCGAATCACCGCATACGCCGACCGCCTGCTGGGGCGACTCGACGAACTCGACTGGCCTGAATCCATAAAGATCATGCAGCGGAACTGGATCGGCAGGAGCGAAGGCGCCGACGTCGATTTTGCTGTTGCTGGTGGCACAGCCTTTCAGGCTGTGTCGAACGAAGATTTCTCCAGGATCGCCGCTAATGATTCCCCCCTCAGACCCCAACTGACGGCTAATACATTCGAAGGCTACGACCCGTATCCTCCAAGGCAGCCTTCGACACCGGACCTGATGAAGTCAATCAGCAACCTTCCTCATGTCATCGTCTCCGGCGCGACCTACTTTGTAACGTTCCGCGCCAAGAATACGACCTTCACAGATGAAGAACGCGACATTATCTTCAATGCAATGCTGCATTGGCATGCGGTGCGATGTGTCGTTTATGCAGCAGTGGTATTGGAAGATCACGCGCACATGATCCTCCGGCCTTTGGAAGAACACGCGCTGTCAAAGATTCTACAAAGCATAAAAGGTTTCTCATCTCGGGAGATCAACAAGTACAGGAAAGCCAGCGGACATATTTGGCAGGATGAAAGTTTCGATCATATTATCCGAGACACAACCTGGCTGACCCGATTCATCTATTACGTCTGCGACAATCCAGAAGAGCGCCGGCTGACGGACAGGTTTGATCAGTATCGCTGGTTGTTCGTTAACTCCGATGAAGTGGAAACCGAAGAAGGTAAGCCCTTCGGACACAGCCTGAAAGGCTGTGCCACCCAAGGAGAAGACATCATTTGTGTTTATACAACCCGTCCTGATACCCTCTTCGGCGCGATGTACATGGTGCTCGCGCCGGAGCATCCGCTGGTCAAGCAGATCACCACCGACGAGCATCGAGACGCCGTTCGCGCCTATGTGCAGGAAGCATCCCGTAAATCTGAACTGGAGCGGTCAGCCGAGACAAAGGAAAAAACCGGCGTCTTCACAGGCGCCTACGCGATTAATCCGGTCAATGGCGAGAAAATCCCCATCTGGGCGGCAGACTATGTAATGATGGGATACGGCACCGGCGCGATAATGGCAGTACCGGCCCACGATACCCGCGACCTGGAATTCGCCGAGCAGTTCGGCTTGCCGATTATCCAGGTCGTCGCCCCGCCCGAAGGCATCGACTGGCGCGGCTATGTGGATGAAGGCACAGCCGTCAATTCAGGACCATATAACGGGCTTCCAACCGCCGAGTTTAAGAAGAAAATCACCGAATGGCTTGAAGAGCAGGGGCTGGGCAGGGCTGCGGTCAATTACAAGTTGCGGGATTGGCTCTTCAGCCGGCAGCGTTACTGGGGCGAACCGTTCCCGATCGTCCACTGCGATAACTGCGGCACGGCGGCATTGCCCGAAGACCAACTTCCGCTCGAGTTGCCGGAGATGGACGACTTCACACCGGCAGCATCCGACGACCCCGACGCCCCGCCAAGCCCGCCGTTGGCAAAGGCGGCTGACTGGGTAAATACCACATGCCCCACCTGCGGCGGACCGGCACGACGAGAGACAAACACCATGCCCCAGTGGGCGGGGTCCTGCTGGTACTACCTTCGCTTCCTCGACCCGAAAAACGATAAGGCCTTCTGCGATTCCGATATCGAGAAGTATTGGATGGGATATTCCCGCTCCCTTACGGTCGCGGCTGGCGGGTCCCCAATCGAAAATCAAAAATCGAAAATCAAAAATGTCTCCGGTGGCGTTGACCTTTACGTCGGCGGGGCGGAGCACGCCGTCCTGCACCTCCTGTACTCGCGATTCTGGCACAAGGTGCTTTACGACCTCGGCTTCGTCTCGTCGCCGGAACCGTTCGCCAAACTCTTCAACCAGGGCATGATCCGCTCCTATGCCTACCGCGACAGCCGGGGCGTCTATATCGGATACGAGGACGTGGACACCTCCGGCGACAAGCCCGTGCATAAGTCCACCGGCGAAGTTTTGGCAGAATCAGTCGAAAAAATGTCCAAGAGCCTCAAAAACGTCGTCAATCCCGACGAGGTCATCGGCGAATACGGAGCCGACACTTTTCGCCTGTACGAGATGTTCATGGGCCCGCTTGAGGCGTCCAAGCCGTGGAATACCCGCGACGTTCCGGGCGTTCACCGCTTCTGCCGGCGAGTCTGGCGAATTATCTGCGGCGATGAGGACAACAAGCCCATGCTTGACGAAGGCGCGGCAAGTCAGGACGTCGAGCGTGCTCTGCACAAACTCATCAAAAAGGTCGGACAGGACATCGAGGTAATGAAGTTCAACACATCTATCGCCGCGATGATGGAGTTTGTCAACGCGGTCTTCAAGGTCGGTCGGATTTCCCCCGATCAGGCAGAGCGGTTCGTGCTGGTCCTTGCGCCGTTCACGCCCCATCTTGCCGAGGAACTGTGGCGGAAACTGGGGCATGACCAGTCGCTGGCTCATGAGTCTTGGCCGGTATATGACGAATCCCTGCTGGTAACCGAGACGGTCGAACTGGCCGTTCAGGTCAACGGTAAGATGCGCGGGCGGATTACGGTGGCCGCCGACGCCGCCGAGGAGGCGATTATCGCCGCCGCGATGTCCGAACCCAAAGTCGCATCAAGCGTCGAAGGAAAAACAATTATTAAGAAAATCGTCGTGGCGGGCCGATTGGTGAACCTGGTGGTAAAATAGCGTCAAACTGTCTTCCGTTCCCTTGCCAGCACGGCAGGCTCATGTACAAGCGACCTTTGAGCCGATAATATGCAGGAACGAATTCCGTAAACATCATGCGAAGGAGCCTGAAACATGGAACAGATTCGCACGCCTGTCGAAAATGAAGAATATCACGCCGCCCTTTCCACTGTCCGCCGGGCCAAGAACTGCCTGTGGTGGGTGATCGTGCTTTCGATCATCATTCAGATGGCGGCGTTTGTGTCGGTGCGGTTCGTCGGCGTTGTCGATGATGCGCCGCAGTTGGCCGATATCGCACCAGCCAATGCCGACTGGACTACCACATCGCCTGTCGTGGTCCCGGACGAAAAAACCGCCGGTCCCGCGTGGATGTGGCACCAAGTGCTGAACTGGGTCCTGCCGGCAACGAAATTCATCGCTATGGCGGCGGGGATATTACTGGTCTTGACGATGCTGATGGCTGCCCAGCTGTCGCTCGTCGGGCGGACCGGCGGGGCGGCAGGGTTCACCAGCGGGTTCTTCTGGTCGCTCCTGCTGTTGGTATTTCTGGTCCCCTGGCAGCAGATCGTCAACAGCACATTCGCCTGCGGGGCGCTGTATAATTTCAGCGACCTTATCGACTGGACCGCCCAGGTGGCATGGAACGCAAAAGACGTATCGCTGACGAAGCAGATTTTTTACTATGACCGTTTTCTCGGATATCCGGCCTTCGTAATTCTGCTGTGTCTGGTCGTTCAGGTGAAGTTTGCCTGCGGATGGCGGCAGGCGGACCTTGGCGCCATAAAGGCCAATCTCGACAAACCTGTGGACCAGAACGACAGGTTGTAAGAAGGACAAGCCCCCGCGAAGCGTTTCTGGCTTTGACAGCAGGCAGATTGAGACGCTAGTATCATCTACCGGTCGATTGATTGAGTCGGTTTGATGAAACGATTGCCTCCAATCTGCGTGCTCTTCGTGCTGGTTTTTACCGGCTGTAATAGACCGGAAGAACCGCTGCATTCGCCCGAAGGCCCGCCGGTCATCAACGGCATCCCGCTGGCGCCGTTCCCCCACACCAATAAACAAGACGTGCGAGACTTTCTCCTGGTGGTTCGGATAAACCTGATAACCGTGCGGGTTCCGGTCGGCTCGGTGAGCAATTCGGAGCAACTGTGGAGCTACCTTGATGAGGAGCCGGTAGGCGCTCGCGTGGGTTCTGCCCTTTCCAGTAACGGTATCCGCGTCGGGCTGGGACGGAAGAACGCATGGAAAGACGTCTCCGGCGTCCTTCAACAGATTACGGGTCAGCCCCTGTCCCGCACTGCGCTTCTGGCCACGCCCGGAACGCCCATGCCGATAGTCTTCAAACCGAATCAAAAGGAACAGACAATCTTCACCTATCTCCAGGATGAATCCCTGTTCGGTCGGGACTATCCTGCCGGCGACAACGTGCTGATGACGATGGCGACGATAAACTACGACGACCCTTCAGCCGTTCACATGGCGGCGACGCCGGCAATCCGCTCGTCCAGCCGGCGCAATCGATACATCAACCACGCGGGCAAATACGCATTTACCTCCGAACCGGTCTATTATCAACTCGGCGACCTGAGTTTCCAATTCAAGGTTCCACGAGGCGATTTTCTTCTCATCGGACCTGGGCAGGAAGCACAGCGACAAAGCAGTCCGGGATATCATTTCCTGGTACACCAGAGGCAGGCGCTGGAGTTTGAGACTGTCGTGATAATCGCGCCGGAGGTATTCGCCGCGCCCGTCAGGAGAGCGGATTGAGCGTGGTAAAAACGCCGTACGCTTGGGGCTTGCCGTTTCGCCGCGTTATATGAGCAGACCGATGAACGCGCCCGTTATCGCAAATTGGATCATACTGGACAGTCCCGCCTGGCTGGCGGCGATACCGGCGGCGGCGCTGCCGATACTGCTCGCCTGGCTGGGGCGGCGGCATGGTCGGCGGATTCCCATATCGGCTGTGGCTGCCCAATCTCTCGCGCTGGCGCTGCTGGTCGGGGCGCTGTCGCGCCCGCAGGCGGTAATCGGAGGACGGGCGGACCTTCCTTACCTGATGATGACGGATGCCTCCGGGTCGGTGCGAGGGCAGGAGCGGACCATTCGGCAATCGGCCTTTCCCGCCGGGGCAGAGGTGGAGCGATTTGGCTTCGCCGACGGTATTACCCGCAGCCAGACGCCTCGCGCCGATGCCACATGCATAACGCCGCCCCTCCAGATGATTGCGTCCGGAGGTCCAAACGCCCTGGGCGCTGCGATTATCGTAACCGACGGGCGATTCTCGGACACCGATTACTCCGGAGCCGCCCAGGCCGTAGCCGACCTCGGAGTCGAGGTGTTCGTCGTTCCGCTGGACGCCCCGCCGGCAGATGCGAGAATCACCGCCTTGACCGTCGGACGCTCCTCCGAAACGCAGGCGGAAATTACAGCGGCAGTCTCGGCCAACGCGCCGTTGAAGCGGACGCTGACCATAACCCGCCGAGGACGCTCGGAACCGCTCGCCGTCAGGCAACTGTCGATGACGGACAATTCGCCGATTACCATCCGAATAACCGACTCGGTCGGAGCAGACGCCCCAGCCGAATACTCCGCCCGCCTGACTGGCGATACCGTCATCACCGAGAACGACTCTGCCTCGGCGCTGGTCCTTCCGGTCCGGCAGGTTATCGCCGCCGTCGGGATAGGACTGTCAGCCAGACCCATGCTCCGCGAAATCGGACACCCCATAACATTCATTTCGCACGATGCCATGCCGGCGGATGCCGCGGCGCTGTGCCAATTTTCAGGTATCATCGTCGCCGACCCGACAGGTTCCGCCCTTTCCGCCGGGCAGCGACTCGCACTGGCGGAATACGTCGGCGCAGGCGGAGGGTTGGTTCTTATAGGCACAGGCCCGCACGAAACGCCCGCCGACCGGAACGATCCTCTCAATCGGATACTGCCTCTGGCAGCCAATCCTTTCCAGCGTCGCCCGCTGCACCTGGTGGTGCTTTTGGATAAGTCCGGTTCAATGGCCCAGCCGACAACCCGCGCTGCCGGCGGGTCGTCGCAGATAAAGTTCGACCTTGCCGCCGAAGCCGTCGCCGCACTCAAGGACCACCTCACCGAGCGAGATACGCTGACGGTTATCGCCTTTTCCGACAGGCCTGACGTTGTGTATGACAGCGGCGACTCGCCGGGCGATTTCACCGCGCTGCGCGAGGCGACCAGGCGTGTCCGTCCCTCCGGTTCGACCAGGGTAACTCCCGCCATCGAAACGGCGCTGTCGAAGGCGCCGCCGGAAGGGCGCAGGACGATGCTGCTGATCGTCAGCGACCTTAAGACCGAGCAGTTCAACGCCGCCCGATGGGCAGACGCATTTCGCCGGGCCGATGCCGGACTGGCTGTGGTCGCCATTCGCGCCGATTCGCCGGTATCGACCGACGCCGACGAGGCGCCACTTAAAACCCTTACCGGACTGCTGAATGCGCCGTACGTCGAGCGCGACCGCCTCGCCGGACTGGCCGAAGTGTTCGCCAAACTTGTCCGTCGAGGAAGAGGCGACGTTCTGCGTAAAGGGCGCACCGGCGTAAGCGTTCCGTCCGCACTGTTCGACACCGACCTGACCGCTCTGCCGGACATCGACGCTTACATCCTCTCTGCCTCCGGAAAGCAGGCGGAGGTGCTCGCATTCACAGCCGGCGGCCCCAACGGGGCAGGCGATCCGATACTGGGCATCGGCAGGGCGGGACTCGGACGATCCGTCTGCCTGGCTGTACCGGTCTGCGATACTGAGAATACCGCATGGGTCGGCGCTCCTGCCGCCGCGAAACTCATCGCCGCCGCCCTCGGATGGAGTCTGCGAAGCACAAACGATCCAAGGTTCGACGCGGTAATCAAACGAGATGACGCACGGATTGAAATTACGCTGACGGCCCGGGACAAAGGTTCGCCTCTCAACGGCCTGGAACTTTCGGTCAAACTCGCCGCAGGCAGCGGCGAACGGACACAAACAGCGGATTTCGACCAGGTCGCCCCGGGACTGTATCGGGCCTGCACCGATTGGCCCGCGGATTTACCAGCCGCCGCAGCCGTTGTGGACGACAAAGGCGCTGCCGTCTGGCGGGGTTCGGCGGGCGTGCTGTATCCGAATGAGTATCGTTCACTTGGAGCGGACTATGAATCTCTCCGCCGTCTGGCGAGTCTGACCGGCGGGCGGATCGTCCGGGCGGAGCAACTGGGCGACGTGTTGAAGCGGTCATATCGCCGCCGAATGACCGACCTTTGGCCATGGATGATTGCAGCGGCGCTGGCGCTGATGCTGGGCGAATGGTGCCTCGCCCGCATCACCCGGCGATGAGATCCTGAACTCTTCCTTGTTCTTGTCGCCGTCAGGCATATAATGGAAATCAGTTACCGAGGTCTTGTTATCATAATTTTCTTGTCCGGGAGAACAGATATGTCTCAGAACGAAGAAGTCCCCATCCCCATGGAAGAAGACCTTACACCATTGTCGCTGGCTGATGAGTCGGGCGACTCCGGGCCGATTTCAGGCCAATCCTCGACCAAGATTCAGGCCTTTGGCTCGCATGCCGCCGGTGTAGCGGCACAGCAGCGCCGGTACAAGCGGACGCCGAACCTCACCGGCGCCGGCGCCGTACGCTGCCGACTGTTCCACTCCAAGGTAACAGTTGCCGCTCTCGACTACATGATCGAACAGATTAACGAATGGCTCGATGAAAACGAGATCGATGTCAAGTACGTCAGCCAGGTCGTCGGTACGATGGAAGGCAAAAGCCCCGAACCGAACGTCATCGTTACCGTGTGGTACTGAGAAGGCGCGGCTGGTGTTCAGTGGCGTGAGGCTGCACCAATTGCGCCAAAAGAATAGCAGGGATGCAGGGGATACACGGGATAAAAAATGAATTAGAAAAAAAGAAGAACACCTATTTGAATTTTAAAAATATGTTTTATCCCCTGTATCCCTGCTAATTTTATAGGCGACCACATCCTGTTGATGTGTTCGCATCATGCTGGCGGGTTAGTTTTATTTTCGTCCTTTTGTCCCAGCGGACCGACGGGCAGGATGAGCGTAAAGGTCGCCCCATGTCCTGGTTCGCTGTCGAGTGTGAGGCGCCCGCCCAGCAGTCCGGTGAGCGCCTTTGAGATTGACAGTCCCAACCCTGCCCCGCCGTGCTCGCGCGTCATTGTGTTGTCCAGACGCGAGAATTTCTCGAATATGCGCTTCTGGTCGGCTGCGGGAATTCCCGGTCCGGTGTCCGCCACCGCTATTGCCGCCGAATCGACCTTCAGGGGTGAAACGGCTGCGGCGACCCGGCGGGTCGAGATGGTAACGCTCCCGTCGGGCGGCGTGAACTTGATGGCGTTCGACAGCAGGTTATACAGTATCTGCTGAACCTTACCGGGGTCGGTGGTTACCACGGGAACGTCGGCGGCTGTTTTCACCTCCAGATGGAGGTGTTTTTTATCGGCCATTGGGCGGACCAGTTGTCCGAGCGTCTCGGCCAGGTCGGTTATTGAAACCTTCTCCCGCCTTACCTCGCCGACGCCGGCTTCGATCTTCGCAGCCGTCAGAAGGTCGCTGACGATACCCGCCAGCAGACGGGCGGAAGTGAGGATGTTTCCGGCGTATCGACGGGGCTTCTCGTCGTCGGTTTCGGCGAGAAGTTCGGCGAAGCCGATGATGCTGTTGAGCGGAGTGCGCAGTTCGTGCGAAACGTTGGCGAGGAACTCATTTTTAATCCGCCCTGCCTCATACAGCGCGACGTTTGCCTCGGCCAGTTCGCTCAATCGCAGGTCCAGCGCGCGGTTCGCCTGGCGGAGTTGGTCCTGCTGGGCGTTGATGACATCGAGCATTTCGTTAAAGTGCTGCGAGAGTTTCTGAAATTCGTCCCCGCCGGCCAGGTCGCATCTGCCGGTCAGATCGCCCTCGGCGACCTTGTCGGCCAACTCGTCGAGCCGGCGGACAGGCTTCAGAACGACCTGCCTGGTAATGAAGTGAAACGTAATCATCGCCGCCATTGCCGCCATTATCGCCCCCAGCACGAACATTCCGCGGGTCCACCAGACCATAGCGCCGCCCGGAGGGGGCATGGTAATATCAATGACGCCGATCAGCTGCCCAGGCTGGAGACCGGGCGAGTCCCTGCCGACCGGGCTCGACAGGTATGAGGCTTTGGCCCGCACGGCGTGGAGACTGCGATAGACCTTACGCCCTTCCTCGTCCTCTTCGCCCAGCAGGACCATTTCCCGCTGCGGTTCGCTGACGAAGAGCGACACTGCCCTTCGGACGGCCGCATCCATCGCTTCGGCGTCTTCGTCGCCGGGCAGGAGCGAGATGAAACCAAGCCCGCGCCGTCCGTCCGCCCCGGCGGTGAAGTATCTCGCTACGTCGCTTTGGACCAGTGGGACGACCTGGCGGTTTTGCTCCCATTCGTGCAGCGCCATGCGGGCTACCTCGCCGGCGGAACGCTCGACGACCGATTCAGCCAGACGCTCCGTGAAATACCAGGGAAGCGCCAGCGCCGAGACGATAATCACCAGGCCCGCCGCCGCGAACAGGACGCGAAACTTCGTCGCCAGCGATATGCGCACGAAACTCTTGGCCATGACGTTATTGTACCGAAAGACCGTCAGACCGGAATACTGAAATACCGGTGTGCTCTCCCCAACGGGGCTTTCCTTCAGCGAGGCATGGTTGTAATTGGCGCGGTTGTGGTCGTCGGCGGGGGGTTTTCCACGATTATCACGTCGCCGGGTCTGAAACCGAGCGTTTCCGCGGCATCTGCCGGCAGGTAAACGGCTTCGGCGTCCCGTCCGTCGAGGTTAACTTTTTCGACCCTGAGGTCGTCGCGGTTCACTGCCTGCGACATTGCCTTGGTAACCATTTGCTGAAGCATCGCGTCGAGGCTCTCCGGGCTGCCGGAGAATCGCACGCCCGCGCCGGCCTGTTGAGTTTTCACAAGCTTGGCGACCTGTTGTTCCGCACTAAGCGCGCGGGTTCGCATCCTCAACCATAGTCCAGCCAGCATCGCGATAACCAACAACAGCAGCGAACTGGTGATAATCACGAACCTTTTGTCGTTTCCAGAGGAATCTTTTGCGTTTTCGTCGTTCATGCCATCATCCTTTTTAGCAGGGATACAG
>CAYUYD010000044.1:0-12895 GCA_964449105.1 uncultured Planctomycetaceae bacterium
GTGTTGACCACGTCGGTCATCAGGTACTTGTGCTTGTATTGTTCAGACCGGCCTCGGCGCTGCGGGGCAGGCTCTTTGGCGAAACTTCCGCTCGGTACGCCGGCGGGGCGTATCGGTCCAAGCCGACCAGTGCGACGCTTGGAATCGTATTCAATGTTGAGCATGCACAAGGCCTTATCCATATCCCGCGCCAGCGATTCGGCATCCACCCCGTCGGGCGCTTCGAGGCGTAACTCGTACCAGGGAGTCTCGGCAAAGTGCCCCTGAAGGACGAATTCCTCGATGTTCGCGCCGGCCCTGGCCGAGGCTGCTTCCATGGCGCGGACCACCTGGTGCTCGGTAATCTTCTCGCCCGTGATTGAACAGGTGTGCAGACCCTTGGAGAGGAATTCAAAGACCGGGCTGTCGCCAAGCCGGTCCGTTACGCGAACGCGGTCGTCGATGTTATACCGCCACAGCCCTGCCCGGTTGGAAAACAGGACGAAATATTCCTGTCCCTGCTCGACTTCGTGTGCGCGGAGCACGTCCGGACCGGTCGATTCTATCTGGTCGGCGGGTATGAACTCGAAAAAATTGGAGGTGATTTCCGCCACGCCGGAGGCGGTATCGTCCGCCAGGGGCACCGACAGCCTGCCTTCGCTGGCCAGAAGCCCCATGTCGCGGATAGGCACATCGCCGTAGAAGCGGCGGACGCTCGGAAGGTACAGCCCGACCGTTCCGCCCGTCCACATGAGCATGAAACTGAGGTTCCAGAAGTATTTCGGCAGGAGTTGCCCGTGTCGGCGGATGATTTCCTCCAATTTTGCCGCTGCGGTCGGGTCCGGGCGAAACGAGAACCCGTCCATCGCCCCGATTGATGCCCCCTCGGACAGGTCCCGCCAGGGATGCTGCGCACTTATCGTGCCGTCGCGGACGTCGCGAATAAGGCGTTCGGCGTTGTCGCATGCGATCTGGGCCAGTTTGACCGCTGTGGAGGGGTTGGGGGTGATGATGATTCCGACGTTGTGAGCGATGGCCGACCGTATGATGGCGTAGTATTTTTCGGCGGCATCGCTAATCGCGTTGACCTGCGGCGGGACCGGGTACATCTTTCGGACGACCCATTGCTGGTTTTCCGCCAGCAGGCCGCTGATGGCGCCGCAAGCCAGCCCGGTCGGGCTGACGCTTTCGCAGGCCGGTGAACCTATCGTAATTATCTTTCGCAGCCAGCCGTCGGGATGGTCCTTCAGCATTTGTATTCCGAAGACGTTCCATCCTCGACGGTAGTCGCGGAGAAATTGCTCGGTAACCGGGATATGCTTCGGCGATCCGGTTGTTCCGCTGGTGGTGGCGAACATGCGAATCTTCGTTCCGGGAGCGAACAGTGCATCGACCTGACCGGCCATTACGCGCTCGACATATCGGCGGTGAGTTTCGTAGTCTCCGATCGGAACGGCGGCGGTAAAATCTTCGTAAGAGCGGATGCGGTTGAAATTATGTTCGCGTCCGAATTCGCTGTCGGCGGCGGCTTCAACGAGCCGGCGCAGCAGCGTCTCCTGCACCTCGGCGGTGCGCCTGTGCGCGCCCATAAACGCGCGGCGCTGCAGGGAGGCGTGCATTCCGGCGATGCGTGCAGCCGGTCTCAGTATTGTACGGGCAAGGCTCATTGCGCAATCTTTGAGAGGCGATTTTCCACTTTCGAGTCGTTTCCGCGGGTCGCCATACCGGTGATTTCAACTTCATTGACATCTTCGTCGGCGAGGTACTTGCGGAAGAACGCGGTTGTCCTGGCTGCGTATTCTTCAGGCGCGGCGGTAACGGACTGGTTGTGCCTGGCTTTCGGGACTATCCAGAGGTATTTGGGTTGACCGGCGGCGTCGTGGAGCAGTTCGGCCTGGTCGGGCCTGACGTAACTGTCCTTCTGGCCGTGGATGAACATTATCGGGCGGGCGATCATGTTCTCCAGCGCCTTTCGGACGGAGGGAAATCGTCGCCCAAGCCGAGGCTGGGCGAAGCGCATCATGCACCACAGAAGGAATCGCCAGAACGCATCGGGATGGTTCTGATAGACGAGTTTGACGCGCCCGAAGATGGATGCCCACCGCTTCATAAGTATTACGAGCGTTTCAGCGGTGCTGAATGCTCCGTCGCATACGATGCAGGCGATGTTCCGGTCCGAACTTGCCGTCATAATGGCTGCGCCCGCCCCTCTGCTGATGCCGAAGACGCCGATCCGCGCCGGTTCACCCGCTGACAGGAGGCTGTCCTCCACGTAGGCGCATGCCCCCAGGGTGTCTTCGAGTTCCTTGTCCGAAGGCCACTGCAGCGTGCGGTAGTTTTGCGGTCGGCTGCTGTCCCCATGTCCCCGGAAATCGAATGTGAATATGTCGAATCCGGCATCCATGAGCGGACGGGTGTACCGGGCACAACTGTACATGTCGGAACCGAACTCATGACAAAAAACGACGGTTCCCTTGCCGCCCGAACCGCTTGTCGTCCGCAGCCACATGCCTCGGAGACTCGTACCGTCGAAACTGCGGAAGCGGACCTCCTCGCCCTGCATTACCTGAAAGTCTCTGGCGTCGATGGACATTGGAAGGGGGGTGTCGGTGAAGATGTTCAGGCAGATGCGGACGTATTTAGTCAGTATCAGCAGCACAAAGGTCAGCAGGCTCAGACACGTCGCCGCGATCGCCAGGGCCGCCCAATAATGCGTTATAAATTGCCACAATGTCGCCATTACCCTTAATGCTAAATGTTAAATGATAAATGTCAAATGTATAGGTAGTAGGTAGTAGGTAGTAGGGAAACAAATGCTAAATATTAAATGCTAAATGCTAAATGCAAATTTCGTCATTTTTCATTTATCATTTTTCATTTAACATTTGTTTCCCTACTACCTACTACCTATTCCCTTTCTTTCACGATGATCAGCGTGTCGTTTTGACCGCCGAAGCCGAAGGAGTTGCTCATCACGGTGCGGACCTCGGCCTTTCTGGCTTGGTTGGGGATGTAGTCGAGGTCGCAGTCCGGGTCGGGCTTATGGAGGTTCATCGTCGGCGGCAGAACCTGGTCGCGTATCGCCAGAACGCAGGTGATCAGTTCCGTTACGCCGGCGGCGGCGATGAGGTGTCCGGCGGCGCCCTTTATGGACGAAATCGGAACCTTTTTCGCCAGTTCGCCGAAGACAACCTTAATCGCCCGCGTCTCAACAGAGTCGTTTTGCGGCGTGCTGGTGCCGTGGGCGGAGATGTAATCGATTTGCCCGGTCGTTACGCCGGCGTCTTCCAGGGCTGCCCGCATACCGGCGGCTGCGCCGTCGCCGCGGGGGTCCTGGTCCGTGATGCGGAAGGCGTCGGCGCTGGAGCCGTAGCCGATAATTTCAGCCAGTATCTTCGCTCCGCGCCGTCGGGCGGATTCGTATTCCTCCAGTATCAGGATGCCGGCGCCTTCGCCCAGGACGAAGCCATCGCGCGTAAGGTCGAAGGGTCGCGAGGCGGTCGGCATTTCATCGTTTCGGGTCGATAGCGCGTTGAGGCGGTTGAAGCCGGTTACGCCGTAGGGGTGGATCATGCTGTGCGCCCCGCCGGTCATCATGACGTCCGCATCGCCCCGACGGATAATCATAGTCGCCTCGCCGATGGCTTGGGTGCTGGCGGCGCAGGCTGTCAGAATGTTGAACGCCGGACCCCGGATGTCGAACTGGCCGGCAAGGTGCGAAACCACCATGTTGGCTTCCTGCTCCTGCTCGCGGTGGACGTTCATTCGTTCGAGCGCCAGTTTGGCCCAGCGAACCGTATCCAGTTTTCCGTCGTCGCCCCATGCATCGATCAGAAGTCCGGTGAAATTATCGAAGTCCAGGCTCCCCTCGCCCGAACCGAGGTAGATGCCCGTTCGCGCCGGGTCGTGTTCTTTGGAGTCGTCCAGCCCGGACTGGTTCCACGCCTCCAGGGCGGCGGAAAGGGCGAATTTGGTCTGTCTTCCGGCGCGGTCGTGCCTTCCGGTTTCAGCCAGGGCTGCCGGAAGTTGAAAATTCCTTACCTGGGCTGAAAATTTCGTGGGAAACGTTTCGGCATCGAATAGTTCGATGGCGCTGATACCGCTTTTGCCCGCCAGAAGGGCCGACCATGCCGATTCTACGTCGTGTCCCAGCGGCGTTACACATCCCATGCCCGTTATGACGACTCGTCGTTTCACCTTGGTTCCTAATCTGTTATTCGTATCTTTTCAATATCACTGCCGCGTTCTGCCCGCCGGTGGCGTGGCTGCAGCAGAGGACGTATTGCAGTTTTGCTTCAGCCGGTTCCTTTTGGACATTCATCCGGCAGGCGTCGGCGGATTTTTCGAAGTTGACGGCGGGCGGAATCGTCTGTCTGTGCAGCGCCATGGCGGCAACGGCCAGTTGCACCGTGCCTGCGCCGGCGAAGAGGTTTCCGAACCCGCCGGTCAGCGGGCTTACCGGAATGGCGTCCGCCCGTTCGCCTAGCGTTCGTCTGATGGCGTCGGCCTCGGCGGCGTCTTCCGCCGGTGCGCCCGTTCCGTGGGGAATAACCAGACTTATCTGCTCCGGCGAGATTCCAGCATCGGCAATGGCGGCCGAAATCGCTCGCGCCAGCCCGTCGCTTTTGGGCGATTCGAGGTAGTTCATTCCGTTCGGGTTACAGCCTGCACCAAAACCGGCGAACTCCGCATAGATGCGTGCTTTTCTTCCGGCAGCACGGCCCTGCTCTTCCAGGATAAGCAGACCTCCGCCCTCGCCTATAACGGTTCCGTCGGCATCGGCGTCGAATGGTCTGCACGCCTGTCCGGGCCGGTCGTTTCCTGTGGTGGTAACTCGCCCAAGCAGCGTCTGTCGCAGCAGGTTCATCGGGTTGACTTTGCTTTCGCACCCTCCGGCGATTGCGGCGTCGGAGGCGCCGCGGGCTATCGTTCTTGCCGCCTCGCCGGCTGCAAGGTGTCCGGAGGCCTCGCCGCAGGTAATCGTGTTGGAAGGCCCTTTGGCGCCGTGGATGATTGTTACATGACAGGCGAGCATGTTCGGCAGGTATTTCAGCAGCCACAGAGGCGTGAGGTTGTTTATGCCTTCGGAGCCCCATTTTTTGAAATCGAATTTACCATCTGTAACGGCGGTGTTGACAGCCGCTCCAAGTTCGTTCAGGTCCGCGCAGATAAGCCCTGCTCCGATGTTGCATCCGAGGCGAGCCGATTCGATATCGACGTTCTGTTCGTCGATGCCCCGCGTGGTGATTCCGGCGTCGCGGACAGCCAGGTCGGCGGCGGCGACGGCAATCTCGATGTCGCGGGCCATGACCTTGACGGCTTTGCGGTAACTTCGGGGGACGAACTTGCCTGCGGAGAAATCGTCCAACTGGCCCGCAATCCGGCATGGGAATCCGGACGGGTCGAATAAGTCTATTCGCTTGATGCTCTGCTTCTTTGCGCAGATGTTCTCAAACAGTTCCTCTATGCCCATTCCTCCGGCGGTTACGACGCCCAGGCCGGTGATTACGACGCGGCGTTCGCTCATTTTCCGGGCCCTTCCACGAAACCAGCCAGCAGCCTCAGGAACTGACCCGTAAAGACGAAGTTCTCTTCGGGAAACTTCGTTCCGGCGAGGTTCCGGTCTATGTGCGAGAACATCAGGTCGATTGTGCCGATGGGCTTTCCGTTTTTGGAGACTGTTCCGTGCGTGCTGGCGGCCTGGTCGGAAATCGTTACCAGTTCGGCGTGATATTCTAACTGGTCGCCTGGGACGACCGGTTCGCTGATTTCGGCCTTGGAGATTTTGGCGAGAATGACCTTCTCCTGGAAATCGCGGGCCTGACCTACGAGTATGCCCGATGTCTGGGCCATTCCTTCGATCATCAGGCTGACGGGCATGACAGGGAAATCTTCCCAGTGGTCGTGTAGATGTTCCTCAGCCAGCGAAACGTTTTTTATGGCAGTAGCCGAAACGCCTGGGGAGAACTCCTCGAAGCGATCAATCCAAATCCAGCGCATTTGTGACAACTCCGCTCTTCCGGCGAAAAAATAAACCACAAAGGACCTGCCTGCCGGCAGGCAGGCACGAAGAACACAAAGAACAAAAGAGTCAAAAAAACTGTTTTTTCTTCTCTTTGTGGTCTTTGTGGTTCAGGCTGTTTATCCGGCGGTCTTGTTTTTGACGTAGTTGACTATCGTACGGACCTTGAACAGTTCAGACAGTTTGTTGACGTCCGGGTCCTGGTCGAAGTCGCCGAATTCAACGTGCGGCATGGACTCTTTGAGTTTGACCAGTCCGGCATCGGTGAGTTTCCCGTCGGCTACGAACTCGGGATTGCTAAGGACATTGTCCGGGAACAGGTCGCCGGGGGGTATCTTGATTCCGAAGGCCTTTTCCAGCCTGAATACGATGTCCAGGAAATCGATGGATTCGGCCCCCAGATCGCCCGTGAGGGTTGCGTCGGGGGTTACTTCATCCTCATCGACGCCCAATGCTTCGGTAAGCGTTTCTGTAACCTTCTTGAAAATTTCGTCCTCTGTCATCGGCATAACGCATATTCTCCCGTTGCTTCTCGAAAACGATGCTCTTTGCTCTTTTTCATCCGTGTAATCTGTGTAATCAATGGACTATATAAGGAAACTCTTCGGTAAAGTCAACGCTTGATCCGGTGTTGTTTTAATCGGTTCTATGGACCGGACGTCTTGCCCGCCTTCGCGAGTGCTTCAGGCCCGCCGATGATTTTGAATTTTTCTTTCAGTTGGGCGATTATTCGTTCGTCGGCGGATGCGGCAGGCGGGAAGAAATCCGCCACGTTGAAACTCTTCAGTTCAAGTCGGCCTTGCACTGCGGTTTGCCCGCCTTCCACCGTACCGGAACCTTTGAATGTGGCGATGTCTCCGTCAATCCTGATAAGTTCGACCTCGATTCGCAGCGTTCCGCCGGGGGCGACGAAATTTCCATATCGGATGTTCCGTGCCGCCGACAGCACGACCATGCTTTTGGAGAAATTCTGTTCCAGTCGGACAAGCCAGGCGGCGGCCTGTACCAGCGATTCCAGCATCAGCACTCCCGGCATCACCGGAAAGGCCGGAAAATGATCGGCCAGGTATTCTTCAGCCAGCGACAGCACCTTGATGCCTACGATCCGCTTACCCGGTTCGATTTGTTCGATCCTGTCTATAAGGTAAAACTTCATCGTATCTGTTCGTCTCCGTGTGGATGAGGTTTTCTATTCCATTCCGGTTTGCCAATCAAGCATTTTTCCGGTATTGGCGGGGACTTTTTTTGCCGCTTTCGAGGAAAATGCTTGACCGGTCCGGAGCAATTGTTAGAATTCGTTACGGTCGCGCTTACGGAATCCTGCGTTTTCAGGCCCGGATAAAGCGCAACGACAGTGGGGTTAACACCGATAGTGGAGAGAAAAAATGGAAGTTATAGTCTGTCCGACGTACGAAGAGGCGAGCGCCGCGGCTGCACGGGTCGTGGCTGAAACGCTCAACGAAAAACCGAACGCCGTGCTGGGCCTGGCGACGGGTTCGACGCCGCTGGGGCTTTACAGGGAACTCATTCGCATGCACAAGGAAGAAGGGCTGGACTTCTCGCACGTTACCACCTTCAACCTGGATGAGTACGTGGGCCTGTCGCACGACCACCCGCAGAGTTACTACTATTTCATGTGGGAGAACCTCTTTAAGCACATAAACATTCCCCCGGAGAACATCCATGTCCCTTCGGGCACAGCCAACAACTACAAAGCGTTCTGCCAGTGGTACGAGGACCGGATCGAGGAGTGCGGCGGGATCGACCTGCAGGTATTGGGTATCGGTTCCGACGGGCATATCGCCTTCAATGAGCCTTCCAGCAGCCTGTCATCCCGGACTCGCCTCAAGACACTGACCAGGCAGACTATCGACGACAGCGCACGTTTTTTTGACAGGAGAGAAGACGTTCCCATCTATTCCATCACGATGGGCGTCGGGACAATCATGGAGGCGGAGCGGTTGTTATTATTGGCAAACGGTTCCGGCAAGGCCGACGCGGTCGCAGCCGCTATCGAGGGTCCCGTTACTAGCATGATTACCGCCAGCGCCCTGCAACTGCATCCCGACAGCCTGTTCTTCCTGGATGAAGAAGCAGCCGGGAAACTCAAGATGCGGGATTATTACGATTGGATACAACAGAACAAACCCGGTTCACCGGGAGCGTAACAGGAAGTATCGAAACAGGAGCAGGGATGCAGGGGATGCACGGGATGAAAAGAACTAGTAAAGAGATTTCTTTTTTCTGTTGTTAGTCTATTACTTCTTTTTATCTCCTGTATCCCCTGTATCTCTGCTAATAAAAGAAACAGATGCAGATTTCGCCTCTAAAATCACTGGGTCGCAGTTTTATCCCCGAGCAGTTTCTGCCGGCGGGCGAGGATGAGTATTATCTTCGCAACCGTCAGTCGGGCAAACCCGCCGACGCATGGCGAAAACTCCGTCCCGATGAGTTGGAGGCACTCGTCAAGAACGGAAACACCGCCGAGGACTGGGCGACCGTCCTGGTGGAGGACCAGTTCAGTCCGCATCAGGTGCTGAACTGCCAGTTCTTCGGGCTGGTTCGCATAGGCCGACTGGAGGAACTCTGCCTGACGTACCACGACATGTCCGTTCCGGTGGGCATAAGCAACAGCCTTATCGTCAACTGCGACATTGGCGACAATGCAGCCATTCACCACGTCCGGTACCTGGCGCACTACATCATAGGCGAGCATGTCATCCTGTTGAACATCGACGAGATGCACGTTACCAACCACGCCAAGTTTGGAAACGGCATCCTCAAGGATGGCGAGGATGAGAAAACGCGCATCTGGCTGGACCTGATAAACGAAGCCGGCGGACGAAGCGTCATGCCGTTCGACGGTATGTTGCCCGCCGACGCCTATTTCTGGGCGAAATTCCGCGATGACGGCGCCCTGCTCGAAAAAATGGGGCAGATGACTCAGCGGATGTTTGACTCCCATCGAGGCTTCTACGGAACGGTGGGCGAAAACTGCGTCATAAAGAACTGTCGGATTATAAAGGATGCGAAAATAGGACCGGCAGCCTATATCAAGGGCGCAAACAAACTAAAGAACCTTACGATTAATTCAAGCCCCGAAGAGCCGACCCAAATCGGCGAGGGCGTCGAACTGGTCAACGGCGTCATCGGCTTGAACTGCCACGTCTTCTACGGCTGCAAGGCGGTGCGGTTCGTCCTGGGCGACAACAGTTCCCTCAAGTACGGCGCACGGCTGATCCATTCGTACCTCGGCGACAACTCGACGGTCTCCTGCTGCGAACTGCTCAACAACCTGATATTCCCCGCCCACGAGCAGCACCACAACAACTCGTTCCTGATTGCCTCGCTGGTGATGGGGCAGAGCAACATTGCCGCGGCTGCGACCATCGGCTCGAACCATAACAGCAGGTCGCCGGACGGTGAGATTCGGGCAGGGAGGGGCTTCTGGCCGGGACTTTGCACAAGTTTGAAACACAACAGTCGGTTCGCCTCCTTCGCCCTTCTGACCAAGGGCGACTACCCAGCCGAGTTGGACGTTCCGCTGCCGTTCTGCCTGGTCGGTCACGACGTCGCCGCCGACCGCCTGACGCTGATGCCGGCTTACTGGTGGTTGTACAACATGTACGCATTGGCGCGGAACTCGTGGAAGTTCCAGGCCCGCGACACCCGCAGGCACAAGCGACAGAACGTCGAATTTGATTCGCTTGCGCCCGACACTGCCGAGGAAATGTTCGCAGCCATGTCGCTGCTGGAGGTGTGGACCGCCCGAGCGCACCTGTCGATGGAAGGCGAATCGCCGGATGAAAAAACTCCCGAAGAATTAGCGAAAATCGGGCGAGGGCTTCTGACCGGACCGGCTGGGATTGTGGACAAACTGGAAATTCTCGCCCCGAATATCGAGAACTCCCTGCGAAAAGTCGTCGTTCTCAAAGCCGCCGAAGGCTACTGCGCCTACCGCCGGATGCTCCATTATTACGCGGTCAAAAACCTGATGGATTACATGCAGACCGGCGCGACGTTGGAAGATATGTGCAGGAAACTGACCGGCCCGCGCTGCCGAGACTGGATTAACCTCGGCGGGCAACTCGTGCCGGCGGAAGATTTCGAGACTCTCCGGGCCGACATCAAGTCCGGAAAGATCGACGACTGGCACGCCGTCCACGAGCGATACGACGAGTTGTGGGAAAAATATCCACCCGACAAGCAGCGTCATGCCTTTGCAACGCTTCTGGAGGTGCTCGGAGCCGATGAATTGACCCCGGAACTCTGGTCCGAGGCGCTCGATGAAGCCGTCGATATTCAGCGATATATCTGCGACCAGACCTACGCCAGCCGAAAAAAGGATGACGAAAACCCCTTCCGGAAGATTACGTTCGCCACCTCGGCGGAGATGAAGGCGGTTTTGGGCACGGCTGAAGAAAACAGTTTCGTCAAACAGGTCCGCGAGGAAACAAAGGAATTTGAGAAATTGGCGCGCTCACTGACGTGAGCAGTGGAGAAATTGTTATGCGAATGATTATGTACGACGGTCCTTCGGAGAAGAGGGCGAATTTTCATCCGCTGTCGCTAAGCAGGCCCATATGGGAACTGCGATGCGGCATGAGTACGTTGGTCGAGAAACTAATCGCAAAGATCGGCGCATCCGACGCAGCGTGCTTCGTCGAGCCGTACATGGCCGATTCGTATCGCGCCAAGACGAAAATGAAGGTCAACGCCCCATCCACTCTGACCGGCGACGATTTACTCGTTGTCAATGGCAGGGTAAAAGCAGCCGGTTTTGACGTCGCACCGACCGGGCCGAGCGAAATAGGCGTTACCGACGATGGCGAAGTGCTCTATGCACGAATCGCCGCCGGCGACCTGGGCAGGGTGAAAACCGGCGGGATTGACGAGTTGCTGGAATCGGCCAAGGCGTCGCTGCCGACCGTTGCGACGAAGTTGCCGACGTGGAATTACACGTGGGACCTGGTGTTGGCCAATCCGAAGCAGTTGGCGGAGGATTTCAAGTCGGCAGGGCGGAGCGGTATCGAAGGGACCGTCGAGCAGCCCAACGCCATCCGTGGCAGCGAAAAGGACGTTTTCGTCGCCGCCGGCGCTGTCGTGCACCCGATGGTCGTTATCGACGCAGCCAACGGGCCGGTATATCTCGACGAGGGCGTCGAAGTCCACCCGTTCACTCGGATTGAAGGGCCGTGCTACGTCGGAAAAAAATCAATCCTTCTGGGCGCTAAGTGCCGCGAGGGCAACAGCATCGGTCCGGTCTGCCGAATAGGCGGCGAGGTGGAGGAGTCCATCATCCAGGGCTACTCCAACAAGTATCACGACGGCTTCCTGGGCCACGCCTACGTCGGCGAGTGGGTCAACCTCGGCGCCCTGACGACCAACAGCGACCTGAAGAACGATTACTCCGACGTATCGGTCATGCTGGACGGTCGCAGACCGATAAACACCGGCTCGACGAAGGTCGGCTCGCTCATCGGCGACCACACAAAGACCGCCATCGGCACGCTGCTGAATACCGGTTCCTACGTTGGCGCCATGGCGCTGATTATGCCCACCGGTAAGCCGTTGCCGAAGTTCATTCCCTCGTTCGCATGGTTCCTCGAGGGCGTGGTTACAAAGGGCTTCGGCAGAAAGAAACTCTACGAGACAGCCGCTATCGCCATGGGGCGGCGCAAGTGCGAATGGACCGAGGCGGAAGAAAAAATGTGGGAGGCGATCTTCGAGATGACCGCTCCGGGCCGGGACGAGGCCATCCGTCGAGGCCGACGCCGTATGGCGAAATCGTAAGAATGAATAATAACAGGTAGGAAAAACAAATGACCACAATTGAACAACGCGTCAAGGAAGTAACCGCCCGGGTCTTGAAACTTAAACCGGAAAAGATTAAAGTCGAGCACGATTTTACGGCCGACCTGGGGGCCGAGAGCATACAATCCATCGAACTGGTGGCAATGTTTGAAGAGGAGTTCGGTATCGAGATGGATGAGGACGCAGCCCTGTCGGTCGAGACCGTCGGCGCCGCGATCGAATTCATCACTAATGTTTGTAAGGAACAGGGTGTAGATGTTTAGTTACACACGAAAGTTTGGGTGGTCAGACTAATGCCCAGGAAGAAGAAATCGCATCCCCTTGTGGCGGTGGACGAGCCGAACCTCATATCCGAAGCGTTCGACTACGATCTGCCGCCGCTGATTCGCTTCGATTCGCCTATTGTGGAGTACATAGACGGCGAGCCGATCCGGTTCGATCCGTCCGGCGTCAAGACGCGGGATATCCATATTACCGACACCACTTTCCGCGACGGACAGCAGGCCCGTCCGCCCTACACGACCGACCAGATGGTCCGGATCTACGACCTGATGGCAAGGCTGAGCGGGCCCAATCGCGTTATCCGGCAGACCGAGTTCTTCCTGTACACCAGGAATGATCGTGAGGCACTGGACCGCTGCCGGGCGATGGGACATGCCAGTCCCGAATGCACCGGCTGGATCCGGGCGGTTAAGGGCGACTTCAGGCTGGCCAAGGCCGCCGGACTTAAAGAAACCGGCATGTTGACCAGTTGCTCGGATTATCACATCTTCAACAAACTCAAGATCGACCGTAAGATGGCCATGGAGAGGTACTGCGACGTGGTTGACGCCGCCCTGGCGGCGGGCATCAGGCCGAGATGCCACCTGGAGGACATCACCCGCGCCGATATTGACGGGTTCGTCCTGCCGTTTGTCGAGCGGCTGATGGAGATGAGCGAAAAGGTCCCCGAAGAGCAGAGGGCCAAGATTCGCCTCTGCGATACGATGGGATTCGGGATTAGCTACCCGGGCGCAGAGCTTCCGAGGAGCATCCCGAAACTGATCTACAAGTTGAATCGAGAGGTCGGTGTTCCCAGCG
>CAYUYD010000045.1:0-12546 GCA_964449105.1 uncultured Planctomycetaceae bacterium
AAATCCGCCCGTCTTTAACGGGACACTACTGATTCCTAATGACTAATGTCTAGTCAATGACTAATGCCCAATGACTAAGAACAGGTTATTCAGAGGTCCCTTTGGGAATTAGACATTAGACATTGATTAGACATTGGTCATTAGACATTAGTCATTTCCGTTTCTTCTTCATACTTGCGGCGATGAATGCGGCGAAGAGCGGGTGCGGCCTCACCGGCGTCGAGCGGAACTCCGGATGGAACTGGACGGCCAGGAACCAGGGGTGTCCCGCCAATTCGATGATTTCCACCAACTCGCCGTCCGGGCTGATGCCGCTGAAACGCATACCGTTGGCCTCGAAGACCTCGCGATATGCGTTATTGAATTCGTATCGGTGCCGGTGTCGCTCGCTGATTTGTTCCTGTCCGTAAGCCTTCCGGGCCAGGGAACCTTCCGCCAGTTTGCAAGGCCAGGCGCCCAGGCGCATGGTTGCGCCTTTGTCGGTAACAGCCTTCTGCTCTTCCATAAGGTAGATTACCGGATGTGGGCAGTCCGGTCGGTTCTCGGTTGTGTCGGCGCCGGTCAGGCCGCAAACGTTCCGCGCGAACTCGATGGCTGCACAGTGCATCCCCAGGCACAGCCCGAGCATCGGTATGCCCCTCTTGCGTGCGTAGCCGATGGCGGCAACCTTGCCCTCGATACCGCGAAGCCCGAACCCGCCCGGAACCAGTATCCCCTGGACATCGCCCAGCAGCGTTTCAGGGCCTTTGGATTCGACGTCCTCCGACTGGATGCGATTGACGACGACCTTGCAGTTGTTGGCGATTCCGCCGTGGTCAATTGCCTCATATATGCTCTTGTAGGCATCCTGCAATTCGCTGTATTTCCCGACGACGGCGATGGATACGGTCGATGCGGGATTGCGGATGGTTTCAATGATTCCGGGCCAGGGACCGAGGTCCATAGGCCCGGCGTTCAGGCCGAGACGCTCGATGATGAATTCGTCCAGACCCTGATCGATAAACTGGAAGGGGACCTCGTAGATGGTGTCCGTGACGTCCGGCTCCTCGATTACGCATCGGCGCTGGACGGAGGTGAACATCGAGATTTTCTGCTTCATCGCCTCGTCGATGGGCTTTTCGCATCGGCAGACGAGCACGTCCGGAGTGATTCCGATCTCGCGGAGTTTCTGGACGCTGTGCTGGGTCGGTTTGGTTTTTCTTTCGCCGGCGGCCTTGACCGTTACGATCAGCGTAACGTGGACGTACATGACGTTTTCCCGGCCTTCATCCAGGGCAAATTGGCGAATGGCCTCCATGAACGGCAGTCCTTCGATGTCGCCGACGGTTCCGCCCAGTTCGGTGATGACCACGTCGGCGCCGTCGGCGACGGAGCGGACCGCCGACTTGATTTCGTCGGTGATGTGCGGTACGACCTGGATGGTCGCGCCGAGGTAATCGCCCCTGCGTTCCTTTTCTATTACGGAGCGGTAAATCTGTCCGGAGGTGAAGTTGCTCGCCCGGCAGGTGGCGATGCCGGTGAACCGCTCGTAGTGCCCCAGGTCAAGGTCGGTCTCCGCCCCGTCGTCGGTAACGTAGGTTTCGCCGTGCTGATAGGGGTTCATCGTGCCGGGATCGACGTTTAAGTACGGATCGAACTTCTGCATCGCCACTTTCAGCCCGCGCCGACCCAGGAGCATCCCCAGCGATGCAGCCGTGATTCCCTTGCCTAACGACGATACCACTCCGCCTGTTACGAAAATATGCTTAGCCATTTACCTGTCCTCAACTCCGTTTTCATTTATCGCTTTTGCGTATTCCTGCACTATTTATGAGGCGTATTTTCCGGGGGCCTTGATATCGGGAAGATGCAAATGGCTTTTCCCTGCTGGGCCAACCTATATAACCTATCCGTGGCGCGTCAGGCAAGGGTAATGTTGAATGCAAAATGCAAAATGCCGACTGCTGATTGCTTAAAAACCGTTAAGCCGCTTCTTTTCAGATTAAGGTGCGTCATCGCTTCGCTTGACATGGCCTACGAGCTTAAGTACCAAAGAGATGTTCCATACAGAGCGCCATTTGCCCGTTTTTCTTCGGCGTATAACTGCTTGGTTTGCCATTCTTCGGAATGATAGGCGCATGGTCGATATTTTCACTCGCATCTGGAACAATATAGTATTGCGATAGTTCTTCCCAATCTATATCTCGCAGAGTAACAATTTTATCAAGGAAGAAACTGACCCATATATTGCCTATCTTCGAGTTCGGTTCTTCCTGCCGCAATTTGTTCATGGATATTTGAACGTATTCTTTATCGAGTTCGAGACCGATGAAATTGCGCCCCAATCGTTTAGCCGCCAATGCCGTTGTACCAGTTCCTGAAAACGGGTCTAAGACTATATCGCCTTCATCGGTTGACATGAGAATTACTCGCTCAAGCAGATGGATGGGCAATTGGCAAGGATGGTCATCACGATACTTATTGTGCTTTACGCGGTGAATATCCGTCCAAACGTCGGAGAGTAGGGGGCCAAAAGGATGCAACATCCACTTTTTACCGCCATAATCTTTATAAAGATAACCGCATTTGCGGCAGCGCTTATGCGGGTAACGAATTTCGTAAAACTTGTTTTGCTTCGCGCCTTTCGCGTAAAACAAAATGCCGTAGTGAGACGGTTGTAAAGACTTACCCATTGGTGACGTTGGCGCGTCCCATGAAATCCAATGCTTGAAATATGCAATCTTGTTTAGAACGGCGGTGTAATAGGTCAGCCATTTAGGGATGTTATGCAGGAAAATAGAGCCTGTCGGCCTGGTGACGCGCACCATTTCACCGATCCACTGCTCACACCAGTCAAGATATTCCTGAAGCGCGAGACTATCCTTCGTGCTGTTGTATTTCTTCTTTAGATTGAAAGGCGGGTCTGCAAAAGTAACGTCAACGCTGTTATCGGGGATGTTTCGCAACAACGACAAACAATCACCTTGCGTAATCCGGTTCAAGTATTTCTCAAGCATTTTTCCCAAACTCCGCCCGCAATAGATTCTCAAAACGGGCCAATTCGTCTCTGTGGAATGTGAATACGTCTTCGTAAGCGGCTGCCATGCGCTTGAGGTCTCCTTTGCGAACATACCAACCGATGCCATCCACAAATCCGATGAATTTTGCTCTCGGATAATGCCGTTTGATGAGTTGTCGAATTGAAATTTCAGTTTTCGACTTGTCGCCTTGCCCCGATGAAGTTGTTACCAGAAACGAACTTTCAGCGATGATGCGAGGATTCTCTTTGTTCGGGATGATAAAGTCCATTGTCCGCTTTGTGTCCGGTGCATTCGTTATTAATTCGCTCAAGTCGCCCGTCTCATAGGTCAAGCCCAGGTCTTTCAGTAAATCCGCAACGACCGTTTCGGGGTTTTTGTCTTTTTTCCCCGAATATGAGCCTTTCTCTTTATATCTCACCAGCGTATCAATCATCGCGGGGATGTCGAACTGCAATTTGGAGATGCTCAACTTCTTCAATTCAAAAAGCGGAATGGTGCTTGCAAGAAAAGACAGGGTCGCGCCTTCAAAAAACAGGTTAACAATGCCTGCCCTGAAATGCTTGTTGTCATGGAGTGTTTGCGCAATCGTAGCATCCGACCATTCCTTGATATTTTTCAAGTCTTCGGGCCGATGCCACTTTTCCTTGAGCGACAACTTTGCCAAAGAGCGGTCATCCACGACTCGAACGAGCGTTATCAGGCGTTTCAGAGATTCGTTTGAGAAGCCGGTCAGAGCGAGCAGTGCGGTCAAGCCGTTTTCGCTCCTGGCAAGAAGTCGCTCGAAAGTCTCCTTTTTTAGCCCTTTCGTCTCAACTTCATTTTTGAGGACAAGCAGGCTTTCTCGGATTGAATTCAAATAACCCTCGTACCTTTCTTCAAATCGTTGGTTGAAGAAATAGAAGGTATTTTTGTCGATGACTGTCCTGAATTTCTCATCTACGCTTTTCGCCATGCAAAGTCGCCTTATTCTGTTTTGGTGATAACGATATTCTACACCGACGCGGGAGAAAAACCAACTTGCGTTGGCACGGTACGACTTTTCGCCTTTGGCGGCATGTCGAAATTCTGTCGCCGTCTCGCAGGTCACAAAAGGGCCTGCAAACGGTTTTTCCCTATGGGGCCAACCTATATAACCTATCGAGGTTTCGTCAGGCAAGGATAAACCGCCGGAAACAAGACTCAATTTTATCTCTTTGCCTGGGCCGTCCTTGATGTTGCCGAGGAAAGCGCGTATATCAGGATAGTGTTATATGGGATTTTGAGCGGGAGAACGCATCCATGCCGTTGAGTACCGGATTCGATAACGACAAATACCTGAAGGAGCAGACCGGCGCAATCCTGGAGCGGGCCGGGCGGTTTAATAACAAACTCTATCTGGAGTTTGGCGGGAAACTGCTTTTCGACTATCACGCAGCCCGTGTCCTTCCGGGGTTCGACCCGAACGTAAAGATGCACCTGCTTCGGTAACTGAAGGACAATGCCGACATTATCCTGTGCATCTATGCCGGCGATATCGAGCGAAAGAAAATCCGCGCCGATTTCGGCATCACCTACGACAGCGACGCTCTTCGGCTGATCGACGACCTGAGGGAATGGGACGTCGAAGTCCGTGCTGTGGTTATTACACGCTTCAACAATCAACCGGCAGCCAATGTATTCAAAAACAAACTCCAGCGTCGCAATGTCAGGGTCTATACGCACCCGGCGACCAGAGGGTATCCCGCCGACGTGGACCTCATCGTCAGCAATGAGGGTTACGGCGCGAACGAATATATCGAAACGCACAACCCGCTGGTCGTCGTTACCGGTCCAGGCCCCGGCAGCGGGAAACTGGCGACCTGCCTGTCTCAACTCTATCATGACTACCATAGGGGTCAAAAAAGCGGATACGCCAAGTTCGAGACTTTCCCCATCTGGAACCTGCCGCTGAAACATCCGGTCAACGTGGCATACGAAGCGGCGACGGCCGACATAAGAGACTTCAACCTGATCGACCCGTTCCATTTGTCCGCCTACGACAAAACGGCAGTCAATTACAATCGCGACGTTGATGCGTTTCCGGTGCTCGAGAGGATTCTGGAGAAGATCACGGGCGCAGAATCGATCTACAAATCCCCTACGGACATGGGCGTCAACAGGGCAGGTTTCGCCATTACGGACGATGCGGTGGTAACGGAAGCGGCGAAACAGGAGGTTATCAGGCGATATTTCCGATACGGATGTGAATATGCGATGGGTCTGGCCGACAAGGGGACAGTCGAAAGGACCGAGGTACTGATGAAGCAACTGGACGTCAAACCAGAGGACAGGAAGGTGGTCGCCCCGGCCCGACAGGCGGCGGTCGATGCGCAGCAGCAGAACCGGGGAAACGAGGGTATCTTCTGTGGAGCGGCAATGGAACTGGCCGACGGCGACATTATCACAGGCAGGAACTCTTCCCTTATGCACGCCGCCAGCAGCCTGATCCTCAACGCCATCAAGCATCTGTCGGAAATGCCTGAGAAACTCCATCTTCTCTCGCCAAGCATTATCAAATCCATCGCCGACTTCAAGGAGGACATCCTTGACAGGCGGTCCCTGAGCCTGGACCTGGAGGAGACGCTCATTGCCATCAGCATCGAGGCCGCCGCTCATCCAGCCGCCAAAATGGCGATGGAGAAACTCAAGGAAATCCGCGGCTGCGAGGTCCACATGACCCACATCCCCACCCCCGGCGATGAGGCGGGCCTGCGAAGACTGGGAATCAGCCTGACCACGGACCCGAACTTCTCAACTACAAATCTGTTCGTGACGTGAGAACCCGCAGGCTGGACCGAAGCCCGCCAAAGGCGGACAAACTCCGCACAGGCCCAAGAAAGAATCTTTACTTGGCGACTTGTGATTGATTTCCGGGATTCTTTACGGTATCATTCCATTACGGTAATCAGCAGGAATGGAGCCCGAAATGTCGGAAGTGCGAACAATCGAGATACCCGAAAGCGTCCTGATCAGCGCCCAAACCCTGGACGACCTTGGCGACTGGTTGTCTGCCCATAATCCTAAATTTCTGGAGCGGATGAGGCAGATTCACGAAGCCGAAGACGTCGCCGAGAAAGGCAGGGACCTGTCGGAGATACTGAAGCAGTGGCCTATCGAATGACAGTCTTACCGACGGCTGAGGCTGACCTGAAACAACTCGACGCCGCCGTTCGCCGAAAGGTTCTGCGCCGGGTGGTCTGGCTTGGCGAGAACGCTTCGCAAATGATACACCATCACCTTGTGAATCTCCCCGATGATCTTGGAGGCCTGTGCCGATTGCGGAGCGGAGATTATAGAATTCTTTACTGGATGTATCCGCAGAAGGAAAGTCTGAAGATATATCACATCCAACACCGACGCGAGGTGTATCGCAAGTTTTGAAGGGTGGGTATTATCAGCACTCAGGCTTATGCTCTAACTTCTCACGTGCACACCGTGGCTGCGGAGGTAGTCCTTCACCGCGGCGATGGAGTAGGTCTCGTAGTGGAAGATTGACGCAGCCAGGGCTGCATCTGCCTTTCCTTCGGTCAGGACGCGGAGCATGTCTTCAGGTCCGCCCGCGCCGCCTGATGCGATTACCGGTATGGAAACCGCCTCGCTGACGGCTGCGTTCAGTTCGATGTCGTAGCCGGCGGTGTGTCCGTCGGAGTCTATCGAGGTCAGCATGATTTCGCCGGCTCCGAGGCTCTCGACCTCTTTTGCCCATTGAATTACATCAATCCCCGTCGGCGTCGTCCCGGCGTTGATGTACACCTCCCATTTGGGTGGCACAGCCTTTCCAGGCTGTGCCTGCACAGGCTGAAAGCCTGTGCCACCTGTCCGTTTGGCGTCAATGGCGACGACGACGGCCTGGTTTCCGAATGCTTCGGAGATCTCGGTTATCAGCGGTTTGTTGCGAACCGCTGCGGTGTTGATGGAGATTTTCTCGGCTCCGGCGCTCAGCAGGCCACGGGCGTCCTCAATCGTAGAAATTCCCCCTCCGATAGTGAACGGGATGAAAACCTCCTCGGCCACCCGTGCGGCCAGTTCGAGAATTGTCTTGCGGGCTTCGAGCGTGGCGGTGATGTCGAGAAAAACCAGTTCATCGGCTCCGGCGTCGCTGTATTGCTTACCACATTCGACCGGATCGCCGGCGTCGCGCAGGTTCACAAACGACCGACCTTTGACCACCCTGCCATTCTTCACGTCAAGACACGGTATTATTCGTTTAGCTAACATAAAACAGATTTAACCACAAAGGGCACAAAGAACACAAAGAACAGATTTATTGTTAGAAACAACGAAAAAAAGCGACTCCATGTTTAATGTTCTAATAGACGATGCGTTTGATTCCTTTTTTGAGCAGAGTGCATCGGAAATTAATCAGCAGACCTAATCGGTAACCGGTAGTTCGGAGGTAACTGATCAGCTGCGCCTCGTGGATTGGAAGTATGGAGTCAACTGTTTTCAACTCAACGATAACTCCCGGCTCAACCAGAAGATCAAGACGTTGCCCTTCAATTCGCAAGTCTTTATAAAGCAGCGCAATCGGTTTTTGTTGATGTACAGTCAATCCCCTCAGCCGCATCTCATGCACAAGCGATTTTTCATACACACTTTCAATGAAACCCGGGCCGAGATGGCGATGAACCTCAATTGCTGCTCCGATAATTTCGTTACTGGCCTTGTCCACCTCCGGCGGAATAGGCTCATGCGAAGGCGGTTTATCGGACGGATAACGCACAATTAAACTTCAATTCCTTTCTTTGTGTTCTTTGTGCCCTTTGTGGTTCAGTCTGTTTTACAGATTTTGCAGAAATTTTCCAATATTGTCAGTCCATCCAGGCCGGAGCGTTCCGGGTGAAACTGCACGCCGAAGACGTTCTCCGCCTGGACGACCGAGGCGAAGGTCAGGCCGTAATCGGTCGAACCGATAACGGCGGAGGACTCGTCAGGAACCACGTAACACGAATGGGCGAAGTAGAAGAACGCCCCGTCTTTGACGCCGGTCAGCAGCGGCGAGGAGGTTTTTTGCCGAACTTCGTTCCATCCCATATGCGGGATTTTAAGCGGCTGCGATTCGACAAAGCGTTTGACTTTACCGGGAATAATCCCCAGCCCCTCGTGCCGGCCATGCTCATCGCTTTCGCTGAAGAGCAGTTGCATCCCCAAACAGATACCCAGAAGCGGCTTGCCGTTTCGCACGTATTCCAGCACAACCTCCGTCAGGCCAAGTTCGCGCAGGTTCTCCATCGCCCGCCAGAAGGCGCCGACGCCGGGCAGTATTACGCCGTCGGCGGTGGAAACCTCGCCGGCATCGGAAGTTATAATCGACTCGGCACCGATCCGCCGCAAGGCGCAATGGACGCTCCGAAGGTTGCCGAGTCCGTAATCAACAATAGTAATCATTATGCCAAATGCCCATGATTCCTGTTCTGTGAAATCAAAAATCGAAAATCAAAAATCGAAAATCCTCCTATTCCCATTCAATCGTCGAGGGCGGTTTTGAGGAAATGTCATAGACGACCCTGTTGACGCCGTGGGCCTCGTTGATGATGCGGGTCGATAGTCGCCCCAGCAGTTCGTGCGGCAGGCGCGCCCAGTCGGCGGTCATGGTGTCAAGACTCGTAACTACCCGTACAGCCGCCACGTTTGCGTAGGTCCGTTCATCTCCCATTACGCCGACGCTCTTGACCGGCAGAAGCACTGCGAAAGATTGCCAGATTCGATCATATCCTTCCCACATTTCCATTTCCTGCTGGACGATTGTATCGGCTGACCGGAGTATTTCGAGCCTTTCGGCGGTAACCTCGCCGATAATTCGCACTGCCAGTCCGGGTCCGGGGAAGGGTTGGCGGTTCACCAGATTGTCCGGCAGGCCCAACTCGGTTCCAAGCCGGCGGACCTCATCCTTGAAAAGTTCTCGCAGCGGTTCGATAAGTTCAAAGCCAAGTTCATCCGGCAGTCCGCCGACGTTGTGATGAGTCTTAATGGTCGCAGACGGGCCGCCACGTGCGGATCGGCTCTCGATTACGTCGGGATATAACGTGCCCTGCGCGAGGAAATCTATCCTGCCGATGGACTTGGCTGTCCGTGCGAAAACGTCTATAAACACCTTTCCGATAATCTTTCGCTTCTGTTCCGGGTCGGTTACGCCGACCAGTGCGTCGAGAAATTCCCGCCTGGCATCGACGACCTGCATATTCAGCGGGAAGTCCTTCCCGAAGAACTGCTCGATTTCCTCCACTTCGCCTGCCCGCAGCAGTCCGTTATCGACGAACACGGCGTGCATCCTCTCGCCGATGGCGCGGTCCAGCAGCGCTGCCGTTACGGACGAATCAACCCCGCCGGAAAGCCCGCAGATGACCTGCCCGTCGCCGACCTGCTGTTTTATCCGCGCGACCTCTTCGGCGATGAACCCATCCATTGTCCACCCGCCGGTGCAACCGGCTACACGAAACAGGAAATTGTGCAGGATTTCCCTGCCCCTGGGCGTGTGGACCACCTCGGGATGAAACTGGACGCCATAGATTTTCTTCTCGGCGCAGCCCATAGATGCGACGTGGCAGTCGGATGTATGGGCGAGCGTCTCGAAACCGGCAGGTAGTTTCCTGACCAGGTCGCCGTGACTCATCCAGACGTCCAGGCGATTATCCAGGCCGGCGAATAATTCATCGGGCTTATCGACCAGCAGCGTCGCGGGTCCATATTCGCCTCCGGTGTGTTTTTCGACCACGCCGCCCAGCAGTTTCCCCAACAGTTGCATCCCGTAGCATATCCCCAGTATGGGGATGTCCATTTTCAGCAGGGCGGCATCCATGCTCGGGGCCTTATCTGCGCGGACCGACGCCGGCCCGCCGGAGAGGATTATCGCTGCCGGCGCCGCTTGCGAAACCTCGCCGGACGAGATGTCGTGCGGGACAATCTCGCAATAGACGCCCAATTCCCTGACCCGCCGGGCAATCAACTGGCAGGTTTGCGAACCAAAATCCAACACCAATACTTTTTCACGCATGTTGTTGCCTTGAAAGAACTGAACCACAAAGGACACAAAGAAAAGAAAAAAACTTTTTAATTCTTTTGTTCTTTGTGTTCTTTGTGTCCTTTGTGGTTATTTTGTTTTTCTCATCTCGTCCACGAACCTCTCGAACAGGTACTGTGCATCGTGCGGGCCTGGGCAGGCTTCGGGGTGGTACTGCACCGAGAATATCGGAAGATACTTGTGGCGCAGGCCTTCGAGCGTCCGGTCGTTCAGGTTTATGTGCGTAATCTCCACGTCGCCGGCCGGCAGAGAGTCAATATCGACGCAGAAGCCGTGATTCTGCACGGTAATCGCCACCTCGTCTGTCCGCAGGTCTTTTACCGGGTGGTTTGCCCCGTGGTGTCCGAACTTGAGTTTATAGGTCTTTCCGCCAAGCGCCAGTGCGAGAATCTGCTGGCCCAGGCAGATGCCGAAGATCGGAAGGGGCGTTTTTCGAGGCGGATTTTTAATCAGCGTTCGGACGGTCTTGATAACGCCGGTTACCGGTTCCGGGTCGCCGGGCCCGTTGGATAGCATCAGCCCGTCGGGGTCCATTTCGGTTATCTGGTCGGCTCCAGTCGATGCCGGAACGACCGTTACCTCGCATCCCGCGGCCCGCAGGCGGCGCAGGATGCCGTACTTGACGCCGCAATCCAGTACCACTACGCGGAATGCCGACTCTGGTTTGCCGTTCTGTTCCCAGCGATAGGGTTTTTCACAGGTAACGGTCTCGACCAGGTTTCTGCCTTCCAGCAACGGTGAGGTATTGGCCTTGGCGATAAGCGAATCGGCGTCGAGGTCCTCGGTGCTGATCACCGCCCTCATCGCCCCTGCCGTTCGCAATCGCCTGGTCAGTTCCCTTGTGTCGATACCCTCGATGCCCAATACGCCGTGGTCGCACAGGTAGGCGTCCAGGCCGGTCTCCGAACGGAAGTTGCTGGTGATTCGGGACAGTTCCTTTACGACGAATCCCTCCAGCCATAGGCTTCGGCTCTCGGCGTCGGCGGCGTTGACGCCGTAATTACCGATGAGCGGATACGTCATCGCCACGATCTGCCCGCGATATGACGGGTCGGTCAGCACCTCCTGGTATCCGGTCATCGAGGTATTGAAGACCACTTCGCCGGCGCGTTCGCCGGGCGCACCGAAGGCTGTGCCCGTGAATACAGTTCCGTCTTCCATCGCCAGCATGGCCGGTCGGTTGGTTCGGGTTTTTGTCCGTCCTGTCATTATGATCACGTTACCGAGGGCGCAAGTTTAGTGTCTTTCCTGCCGGGGTACAATTATCCGAGATAATTATTATTTAAGAGAACTTGATTTTTCCGGCGGTATGGAGGCATAATAGATAATTCAATTGATAAGTGAACAGGAGCGTTGCATGGGAAAGATGCTGGAGGCGATGCGTGCCCTTCAGGCAATTGAGCATCAACTTGCTGATGTTCGCAGGCAGTTCAGCAGCAGCAGCGATGCTGTCGGCGTTCAGCAGAAGCGGGTTGACGAGTTGCGACAGCGGTTCCAGTCGCTTCACGGTGAGGTTCTCGCTCATCAGAAAGAGGCCGGTGCTGTCGAACTGGAACTGAAGAGCAAGGAAGAAGCAGTCAATAAATTACGTCAGGTTCTTAACTCCGCAAAGACCAACAAGGAATATGCCGCGGTCCTGACTCAGCTGAACACCCTCAAGGCCGATAATTCCAAACTTGAAGACAAGGCCTTAAAACTGATGCAGGAGGTCGATCAGATTCGCACCGAGGCAAAAGAGGTCGAAGAACAGATAGCCCATGCCGAAAAACGCTTCGAACAAATCAGGCAGACATCGTCCGAAGAAACCACCAGGTTCCAGACCATGCTTGACGGCCTTCAGACCAGGCGCAAGTCCGCAGCCGAAGCCGTTCCGCCCAAACCGCTCGGCGTCTTCGACCGCATCGCCGCTATCAGGGACGGCGACGTAATGGCGAAAATCGAGGTCATCGGTAAAAAGCCACCGTACCAGTACATCTGCAGCGGGTGTAACATGTCAATTACCGCCGAGCACGCCAACGCGCTGCGCACGCGGGACGAAATCCGCTTCTGCGACTGCTGCGGAAGGATTCTCTATCTGGAAGAACAGACATCGCCGCAGAACGCATAAGATTGCGGATTGCGGATTATAAAAAGGCATTTGGCATTAGGCATTTGGCATTGGTTGTAAGAGGGTTATTGGACGGTTTTCCTTCATAATTCTGAGATTTTATTGAATCGTGGAATTAAACAGAAAAAACCTTCACAAACCCAGTGCCACCAATGCCCAATGCCGAATGCCCAATACCGGTCCCTTTTACCGGTTCCGGATTAGATGATGAGTAACAAAGCACTTGCGGTTTTGATTAATATCGACGGCGGGGCGCGTGGTAATCCCGGCCCGGCCGGGGCGGGCGTGGTCATCAAAAGCGCCGACGACGGGACCGTCTTGTTCGAGGGCGGATTCTTCATTGGAAAGGCGACAAACAATGTCGCCGAATATCGCGCCCT
>CAYUYD010000046.1:0-12524 GCA_964449105.1 uncultured Planctomycetaceae bacterium
GGATAAAACTTTTTTGTTTTTTTCTTAAAATATCATCCCCTGTATCCCCTGCATCCCTGCTAATTTCTTTCGCAAACGCCGCTTCGTGGAATTTATGTGAACAAACGGTGGATGAAAAAAAACTTTGCTTCCCAAGTTTCCGTCCGAACGAACGTTGGCCCATTGTGGATAAGAAAAGCGGAAATTACCACGTTGACAGAACTTCGGTTGGTGATAGATTCATAAACATCGGACTGCATTACACGGATCGTAATTGCGTGTGCGAAGACTTTAGCGACTCACTCCAGGGACGGAGGCATTTTTCGCTGTAACTATGTCCTGATAAAGAGGAACTGGAAATGACCGCTGAAGTAAGTGCTTATCCCCGGACGGATCCGACCGAAGCGGTCCTTTCGGCTATTCATCAGCGGATCGGCACACAGAGATTTAACGCTTGGTTCAAGAACGGAACTCGCATATCAGTCGATGAGGAAGACGTTAAAGTCGGCGCAGCCAATCCGTTTATCGCCGGATGGATTGAGAGTCATTTCGCCGACGACCTCGCCGCTGCGGGCAAAGAAGTTACAGGCCGACGAAAACGAGTAACGATTTCCGTGGACCCGACATTAAGCGGGCTGCTTCACCGACGTCAACTCGACCTCCAGGCGAACCTCGTGGACCGCGGAACGGCAGGAACCGCCCGACACCGGTATTCGCCGGCGTCCAGATTGCGGTACAGGTTGGAGGATTTCGTAACCGGTCCGTCGAACAAACTGGCGTACTCCGCGGCGCTGGCCGTTACCGGAGACGGAAAGGCGCCGTTCAATCCGCTTTTCATTCACGGCGCCTGCGGCGTGGGGAAAACGCATCTCCTGCAGGGAATTTGCAACGCCGTTGCGACAAATCATGACAACGGGGAAAAACCCGCATGGAAATACCTCACAGCCGAGCGATTCACCAATGAGTTCATCCAGGGCATAAGGAACAAAAGCGTAGAAACCTTCCGCAGAACCTACCGCAGGCTGGACCTGCTGGTCATCGACGACGTGCATTTCCTTGCCGCCAAAAAAGCCACGCAGGAGGAGTTCCTTCATACCTTCAACGCCATTCACGGCGCCGACAAACAGATCGTAATGGCTTCGGACGCTCATCCCCGCCTGCTGGGTCGTCTTACCGAGCAACTCGTCAGCCGGTTCCTTTCAGGAATGGTCGTCCGGATCGAACCGCCCGACCGGGATACGAGAATCAGGATACTCCAGAGGTTTTCAGCCAGGCTGAAACTTTCCGCGCCGCAGGACGTGCTGGACTACATCGCCCTTCACATCCACGGTTCGGTCCGCGAACTGGAGGGGACGCTGGTGAAGTTATCGGCCCTGGCGAAGATGACCGGTGAACCGGTAACGCTCGACCTTGCCCGCGACGCCCTGGCGGATCACCTTGTCCGGACGGACAGCGCCGTAACGCTTGGCGGGATAGAAACGGTCATATCGGCCTTTTTCGGAATCACGCCCGCCGACATCCACTCTTCGCGGCGAACGCATACCGTCAGCCTAGCCCGCGCCGTAGCAATGTTTCTGGCGCGTCGGCACACGAGGATGAGTTTCCCCGAAATCGGGCAATTCATGGGTAAAAACCACTCCTCGGTCGTCCTGGCCGTTCAGAGAGTAGAAAAAATGCTCGCCGACGACCACCACTGCTGCCGATGGATGACGCCCGCCGGACCGAAAACCATACCCGCAAAAACGCTTCTGGAAACGCTGACAGAACAACTCCCATAATCGTAGAAATGCTGAAGTTTCTTTTTCGCCCTTTCGCCTTCTACCTGATACTATCACCGCCCTATATGAATAAACGGACATCGATACTCATATATGCCCCGGCTGTGTTCCTCGGAGCGTTTCTGCTCTTTCAGGTCCAGCCGTTAATCGGCAAGTACATCCTCCCGTGGTTCGGCGGAAGCCCGGAGGTGTGGACCACCTGCATGCTGTTCTTCCAGGTGTTCCTGCTGGCTGGGTATGCCTATGCGCACCTGGTTGTCCGCTATTTGCCTCCTCGCGCTCAGGCCGTCGTCCACGTCGCCGTGATTATCGCGGCCTTGGCGGTCCTTCCCATCACTCCGGCGGCTGCTTGGAAGCCTCAGGGCGCAGATTACCCGACCCTTAAAATCCTTCTTCTACTGTCTGCCTGCATCGGCCTGCCCTACTTTGTCCTTTCCGCCACCGGGCCTTTGATGCAGGGCTGGTTCAACCGGACCAACCCGTCCGCCTCGCCCTACCGGCTTTACTCGCTTTCCAACGCCGGTTCGTTGTTGGCGCTGGTGAGTTATCCTTTCATCGTCGAGCCGGCATTGTCGAGGCAGGCCCAGGCGAACGTCTGGTCGCGGAGCCTCGGCGCCTTTGCCGTCCTTGCCGGTATCTGCGCGGTTTGGCTCTGGAAGCACCATCAACCGAAAAGGTTGCCGATAGACAAAAACACCAAACATCAAGACGCCGGTGTCAAAACAAATTGGGGGATCCGCCTCCTCTGGCTGGCCCTGCCGGCGGGAGCGTCGGTCGAACTGCTGGCGGTAACGAATAAAATCTGCCAGGACGTCGTCGTCATTCCCTTCCTGTGGATACTGCCGCTGTGCCTGTACCTGCTGTCGTTCATCATCTGTTTCCACCACGAGAGATGGTATGTCCGCCCGGTATTTCTCATCGCGTTTATCCTGTCCATCGCAGCTGTCGCTTATGTGCGGGCCCAATCTGTGGAACTGTCTGTAATTCAGCAGATAGCTATGTACTCGGCTGTGCTGTTTGCCTGCTGCATGGTCTGCCACGGCGAACTATACCGCATCAGACCCGACCCTCGGCATCTGACGGGGTACTACCTTATGATCGCGACCGGCGGAGCGATCGGCGGGGTTCTCGTCGCCGTCGTTGCGCCGCTGGTGTTCAATACTTACCTCGAACTGCACCTTGGGCTGCTGGCGTGCTGCCTGTTCGTGTTGTCGGCGGACACCGAATCAGTCCTCCGCCGAAGCCCGCGACGATGGGTCTGGACAGGGCTGATTATTGTCGTCGGCGTCGCGGCTGTCCTGTCCGAGGGGCATCGGGGCGACGCCGACAAGATTGCAATATCAAACTCTCGCAATTTCTTCGGCGTCCTGACCATATGGGAAAACGACCGGTCCGACCCGGCCATGCACCGCTACGTCCTCCAGCACGGCACAACGTTTCACGGGTTGCAGTTCGTCGAGCCGGGAAAACGCCGCCTTCCGACGGCCTACTACGGCCAAAACAGCGGCGCGGGAGTGGCGATACGAAACTTCCGCCGGCAGGAAAACAGGCATATCGGCGTCGTCGGCCTGGGCGTCGGAACGATTGCCGCATACGGCAGAGAAGGCGACCGTATCCGCTTCTACGAGATTAACCCTGCCGTCGAACGCATCGCCCGCACACGGTTTTCGTACCTGGCGGATTGCCTGGCCGAAGTGGACGTGATTATGGGCGATGCGCGATTGTCGATGGAGGCAGAGGCGCCGCAGGAGTTCGACCTGCTGGTCCTCGACGCCTTCAGCAGCGACGCCGTTCCGGTCCACCTGCTGACGATAGAGGCGTTTGAGATATTCCTTCGGCATCTCAAGGGCGACGGCGTCATCGCAATGCACGTTTCGACGGTGCACCTTGACCTGCAATCGGTAATCTGGAAAATGGCTCGGCATCTGAATCTGAAAACCGCCTGGATTCAGAACGACGAGAATGACGCGGAGGGCATTTTAGCATCAGACTGGATACTACTGACGCGGGATGATAGTTTTATCAATCAAGAGGCCGTCCGATCCGCCGCCACCGATCCTCGAAGCGATTTCGACCGCATCGACCTTTGGACCGACGACCATATTAACCTCTTCCAGATATTGAAACGATAGGAGAAAATCAGATGTCCATGACACCGCGCGAGCGCTGGATGGCGCTGCTGAAGGGCGAAAAGCCGGACCGGATACCCACGGACTACTGGGCCACCAACGAAGTAACCGAACGCCTTCTGAAAGACCTGAAATGCAACGATACCGAGGCCCTTTACGATAAACTGCACATCGACGGCGTTCACAATATCGGCGCAAAGCGGACGGTAACTCATTATCCCGACGATCTCGAGGCGGATTCATGGGGGCTGCGGCGCAAGGCAGTCAGCTACGGCAAGGGCGAGTATTCCGAAGTGATCAATCACCCGCTGGCCAACGTCAAAACGGTCGAGCAGGTCCACGCATTCAAATGGCCCAGCGCCGATGACCACGACTGGCAGGAATTCCGAAAGCAGGTCGCCGACATTCCCGGATGCCGGGCTGTCCGCTGCGGGGGCTATGAGCCGTTCCTGATTTATTGCCTGATGCGCGGCATGGAACAGGCGATGATGGACCTGCTGATCGAGCCGGAGATCGCAGAGGCGATCTTCACGCACCTGTTTGACTACCACTATGCCCTCAACGAGCGGATGTGGGACATCGCCGACGGAAAGGTTGACCTTACATACGTCGCCGAGGACCTCGGCAGCCAGCATGGGCTGCTGATAGGCCTGGAGCAAATCCGTAAATTCATCCTCCCGAATCAGAAGAAAATGGCCGACCTGGCGCGGAGCCACGGCATCCACATCTTCTACCACACAGACGGAGCCGCTCGCGACGTTATTCCGGACCTGATTGAAGTAACGGGCATCGAAGTGCTCAATCCCATCCAGTGGCGCTGCCCGGGCATGGAGCGTGAAGGCCTGGTGCGCGACTTCGGCGACAAGATCGCCTTCCACGGTGCGGTCGATAACCAGCAGACGCTTGCTTTCGGCTCGGTTGATGACGTTCGGCGGGAGGTGCTGGACAACATCCGCATCTTCGCCCCTGCCAGATGGTTCTGCGCCCCCTGCCATAACATCCAGGCCGTCTCGCCGACCGAAAACATCGTGGCGATGTACGAAACAATTTGGGAAAACGGAAAACTCTGATCGCCAGACCACAGAGCAGACCCGCCAAACCAGTAGTTTTAGCAGGTCGGACCAACAGGCCCGCCCTGTCTTTTTGACAACGGCATTTTCCTCTTGACAACGGCATACGAGTTATGCTATAAGAACGAAGATGAAGATTTGGAAAGTGATTCGCTCGCTCGCAGCGAGGGCGCCTCCCCGCTGGATAAAAGGGTAAACCGGGGGTAAAGGAGATAGATATGAACCGGCGCATACCAGACTTGACGGGGTATTTTGTGAATTCCAAAAAATCAAAGTGTTTATTGTTGCTTTGTATTGCCCTGATGGCGTTTGCGGGGCTTGATATTGCGTCCGTAGCCCAAGCCCAAGCCCTGCTTCCCCCCAACTTTGTGGCGGACAATTCCCTGGAGGAATCCTTGAACAGCAGGACTTCGGGGGGGAGCGACCACAGTACAAGCGGCGAAGCAACCAACCAGCAGATAAGCAATGTCCTGTGGGCTACGGGCAAAGCCCCTGTCGTCGGAAGTTACCGCAACGTGTACATCTCCAAGAAGGATGCGACATATCTGTATAATCCGGCGGACCATTCGCTTACCTGGCATTCGGACACTACCAGCGGAGGTGATGCCTTCGTTCTCGAATACCAAAGGGAACTGAATTTTGACGCCGGCGTCGCTTGTATGTTCGCCCTTTCTTCCTCCGTCGCACAGTGGGACGGTACGGTGTCGCAATTGAGAAGTTGCCCAAAAGGGCTAAAAGTACATTTTGGCATAGGGACCGTGCCTGGAATAACGACCAACTTAGTGGCGATTTCCTCCGACAGTTCACTGCTCAACCCTTCCACCGCCGGAGCCAACAAGTTTGACCAGGTAGTCGCAAATCTGCGATATACCAGCAATTTTATCCAGCAAGATGTATCGCAGGCGCAGTTGTCCCAGGTTCTATGGGCGGGATACGGCTGCACGCCGCATACGACATATAACGGCCGCGACGGGCTTACTGTTCCCTCTGCAATGGCCAATTATTATCTGACCGGGAAGATATACGCGGTCAACCAGAACGGCGTCGCTCGCTATCATAACAGGCTCCCCCCGGGAACTGACCTGACCACGCAAGACCATCGGCTGGAGAATCTCTCCGCCGCGGATGTCCGAGATCTACTCCAGTCGGCTGTGAGCGGACTGCCCGATGCGCCGGCGTATGCCGTCATTTGTCTGGCCTCCGGCGATGCCGGGGGAGATTGGGGCCAACTGGAGGTAGGATTTGCCGCAGGCAACATGCTTCTTCAGGCATCCGCCGAAGGGCTGGGCGCATACTTTACGACGCAATTAACTTCTTCTGAGCAACTGGCCATTCAAGGACTTCTAGGTATATCGTCGAATGAAATACCTCATGCGATCGTTTCCTTCGGAGTCCCTGAGCCGATGAGCCTGGTTTTTTTCCTCGCCGGGGGGGCAGTTCTGGCGAGGAGACACTCCCGAAAGAAAAGAAGGTAAAAAAACCCTTAACTTCTAAAAGAACTCTCTGTGTTCTCTCCGTTCTTTTTCTCGCCGGCGGAGTGGTTCTGGCGAGGAGATATTCTCGAAAGAAAAGAAGGTAAAAAGACCCTCTGTATTCTCTAATGACGGAGAGCGGGCCAACTGGCCCGCCCTGCCGCCTACCGCCTGCGTAGAGAAGTATTACTCTGAATCCTGAGTAGGGTATGCCGCTTCAACCGGCGGCAGATCCTTTGCCGCCTTGAACCCCTTCAACCGTCCGGCCTTGCCGATGTCGAACGGCTTGAAGCCTATCTTTTCCGCGGGCGAGCCGGGGCGCAGGCGGAAGTCGTACCCGTTCGCATCGACGAACATCGGGTCGGCGATTATCGAGTGGGTGTCCTTGCCCATCTTTCGCCACTCCTCCAGCGTCAGGCCGGCAAAGCCGACAGCGGCGCCGGTGGCGTTGAAGTAGAGATTGTAGTCCATCTCGAAATGCCCGTCTTTCCAGTTGCCGTCCAACAACGGCCCGGTCTTCCAGTACACAATGTTGCGGCAGAAGTTGAACGAACTGTGGTTCTCAATGCGGCTTCGCTTCACCTGCCACTGGCGAGAGAAGGCGAGGATGTTGTTGCGGATGACGTTTTCCTTGCCGTAGTGCTGGTGAAACGATCCTGTCCGGGTGTTGTACACCACGTTGTTTTCCATGACGATGCCGGTTGAGCCTTCGTCGGTGTAAAGCCCCCATCCGCCATAATCGTAACTTTGCACGTCGTGGATGAGGTTGCCCCGGACGACTGTTCCGAGCGAGACACCCAGTGTGTACACCCCGCCCATGTCGCTGAGGACCCCCTGTCCGATCTTGTGTATGTGGTTGGACTCGATCCTGTTGTGGTTGGCGTAACTCTTTCGGTAACCCCACGTCCAGCCGACGCTGAAACCGCTGTAGTAGAAGTCGTGGATTTCACAATGCTCGACGAGGTTGTGGTGGCCTTGCCCGATCCACACGCCGATACCCGCCGGGTGCAATCGCCCGCCGCGGGCTATCAGGCAGTTGGCCACGCGGTTATGCGACGCGGCTGTCTCGTCGGTCAGCGGAACGGTCGTCTGGCCGGAGCGTTTCGACCAGGGCCTCGACGACGTGCCGATATACACCCCGCCGGCCCCGAGGTCGGTCAGTTCGCAATTGGCGATGACGTTTTCCTTGCAGGCCAGGCCGAGCCATATTCCGTGCTGGCTTACATGTTCTATCCTGCAATGGTCAAACGTGCAGTTCCTCGCGGCCTCGGCCTCGACGGCGCCGGAGAGAAGCACCTCCGCCTGCGGGCAGCTGTACCCGTTGGCCGGCATGTTCCAGTTGGTGTGAGCAAACGTCAGGCCGCGGAATTCAAGATGCTCGACCCACCGCTTTGTCGTCACGTCGCCTTCCAGCACCATCAGCCTCTCCAGGCGCGGAGCGACGACATTGGCGGTCTGCGGCGTCTCGCCCTTACGCGGGACATAAGTCAGTAGCCCGCTCTTGCGGTCCAGATACCACTGCCCCGGCCGGCCCAGCGATTCCCTGACATTCAGCAGCAGATACCGATAGTCCTTTACGAACTGGTGCCATGATGAATCCGACAGCGTTCTGCCGGTAAGCGAGACGACGTGCTTGCCGGTGTCGATACCCTCGATGCCGAAACGCGATACGGACCAGAGGTGAAAGATCAGTATTTCCACGTCGCTGCGGTTTTGCAGGTCTTCGGGGATGTCACCGGCCTTGAAACCAAACTGATCAGGGCCTTGACCCGGACCTTTGTCCCCTGCCCGGTCCGACGGAGGCAGCGACTCGGCGACCTGATAGTAACCCTCGGCGGGCAGGCGCGGGCGGTAACACCGCCGACCGTTCACGAACAACTGCGAAAACACCCACTTGCCCTGCCGGACTTCCGGCAGTTCCAGTTCCCAGAAGCCCTTATCGTTGACCCGCCATCCTGTCAGGGCCGTCCCGCCCGAAAGGATCGGTTTTTCGCCGCGATAGGCCTCGTACACGACCGGCGCTCCGGCCGAGCCGGAATCGTCCGGCCCGAACACCAGCGGTTTATCCAATTCGTATGTCCCGCCACGCAGAATAACGCGGATCGGCTTGTCGAGGCGGTCCCTGCCCGCCTTGAATGCCATTATCGCTTTTTGCGCCTGCGTGACGGTTGCAAAAGGACCGTCAGTGCCGGCGACGTTCGGCTCAGGCAGCAAACCGCTGAATGTGTCCTTCCCGTGGGGCGAGACGTAGAAATCTCCCAACGCCCTGGCTGGAGAGGCGAAGACCACCCCAAGCCCGGCGGCCAGCATCAAGAATACCACGATGATAAGACTCGCTCCGTATGGTTCACTCATTGAAATACTCCTTGTATGAGAAACTTACGTTGTTGATATCGTTGCCGATGCCAACGGCCCAGGAGAGTATCTCGTGGAACCGGCGTGGTCAACACCGGGACGTATTCCTATTCGGGTCGACCTTTTCCTGTTTTTTTCTTCGGTCTGCCGACGGAAGAATCTGTGAGACGCTTACCGGCGGGCAGCCTTATCGTGAAGCGCCGCTCCGCCGCCGTGCCGCAGACGTACTCCTCGGGGGTCTTGTGCAGGCCGTCAGTGAAGCCCTGTTTGTAGCGCGGAGGACCGTGGCTGTTTGTTCCGGGGGTAACCAGTTCCCTGGGCACCTGGTGCATTTCCACCTCGATGTGGTCGCCGTACACGGAGTAGTGTGTGTAATCACACGGGTATGAGGCCGTGCCCGAGGGGCAAATGTGCCAAATCCCGTCCTTTTCGACGGCACCCGTCAGGTGCAAGTGCCCGCAGAGGACGGCGATGACCGTGTCGGAATGCGTCTTGACGATGTCCCAGGTCCCGTTGTCCAGGAGCTTATGGGTGGAGAAGCCGAAGCTCTTCTTGAGCACCTCTTCGTCCCGTAAGGGAACCAGGGGAATATGGCAGGCAATGATCTTGGGCACTTTCGGGTACCGTTCGAGAACTCCTTTGAGCCACGCATTGCGCTTATCCGCGACAGCATCACCCCCACCTCGGCCCCCGCTGTTATTGAGGCAGATGAAGAGTATCCCCTTGTGCATGAAGTAGTAATTCACCCGGTCGCTGCCGAAGACTTCCTCATAGGGTCCCTGGTAGTCGGGGTCGCCTTCCTGCTGCACGACCTCATGGTTGCCGACAAGCGGATACCAGGGGCAACGCAGCGGCGCCAGCAACTTCCCGGCAAACTTGCAGTCGGTCAAGAGTATCTCCTTGGACGCTCCATGAATGATGTCGCCCGACAAGATCACGAAGTCGGGCAAAGGGAATCGCGCTTCGCGGCATATGGAGTCAACCACGTCCCTAGCTTTCTCGTTGGCCTTCTCGTAGTTACCAACCTTGTTCTCGGGGCTGGCTATGTGCGTGTCATTGAGTTGGACGAAGGTGAAGAGCGGCTTCGAAATCGGCTTTTCGCGTCTGTTCTGCGAGACCGGACGCTCCCGACCGCTCGAGCATCCTCCGAACGCAAAACAAATCCCAAAGAAAAGCCATGTGATACACACGATTGTGAGGTAACTTTGATACTGGCTCATTGCTTGATCTCTTCTTGTTTGACCTTCGTAACCGTTCAGCCCTGATGTACTATACGAAGAAAGGGCTAATATCTACAGAATAAGCATAGAGCACTGGAAGCCCCTACTGCGGCACATCGACGACGCTGTTTTCGCGTCGGGCGCGTTCGGCGGCGAAGACCATCAGATGACTTTCGAGCGTTTCCGCCGGCCCGGAAAGTATCTTTGACTGGTCATTGGAAGCCACAGCGGCGATGAACCTCTTCATCAATCCGTAATCCCCCCCGCCGTGTCCGCCGAGGATTGAGGCGTCGGCTGCCTCGGTGTCGATTACCTCGGTCTTATCGGTGAGGAAATCGAACAGCGTTATCTTCGAGCCGTCGCCGTAAATCTCGCCTCGGGTCCCGAAGATGCGCGTCTTTCGATGCCCCGCCTCGTTGAAGGCCGTCATTGTGAATGATGCAGTCCTTCCGCCCTCAAAGAGCATATTGACCACCTGGTTATCAACCACGTCGTTGTCGCATTCATAGACGCATCGTCCATAGGGGCCGTCGCGGAGAGCCTGGGTTATGCCTTCGGGCGTAACATCGGGGGTAAGGACATCGACGGGCCAGCCTTTATTGCCACGTTCCAGCATGCCCAGGTAAATCTTTTTGGCAGAGTACGGGCAATCGGCTTCGACGGGGCATTCCAGGCATCGATCGGCAGCGCCTGCGGGCTTGCTCTCTTTCCTGAAATGATACAAACTCCCGAAGGATGAAACCTTCAGGCAGCGGGCGTCCATTATGTAACTAATCCAGTCCAGATCGTGGCAGGACTTGGCAAGGAGCATGAACGACGATTTTGCCTCATTACCCCAATGGCCTCGAACGAACGAATGCGCCTGATGCCAGTATCCCACCGGTTCGAAGTGCTGAAGGCTGACGACTTCACCGATAGCGCCGGAGTCGATAACGGCCTTGAGACGCAGGGTATAAGCCGTGTAGCGCATAACGTGGCAGACGGCGAAGATGATCTTATTTTCGACCGCAGCCGATACTATCCGCCGGCAGTCGCCCTCGTTCGGCGCCATCGGCTTCTCCAGCAGCATGTGATATCCCTTCCCTGCGAACGCCACAGCGGGATCGGCGTGCATATTGTCCTGCGTGGCAATGATAACCGCATCGGCAAGACGTTGACGTTCAGCCGCCGCCCGCCAGTCGGTAAAGACGTTTTCCGACGGGATGTTGTGTGTCTCGATGAGGCGATTTCGGTAAAAATCCCTCGGTTCTGCCACGCCGACGACCTTCGCAAGGTCCGGATGCTCGGCTGCATACGTCGCGTATCCGCCGCCCCTACCGCCGGCGCCGATAATAAGTAACTTTACAGGATTCATAATCTTTACCACCTTATTTATGACAGGTATCCGCGGGCAACCATGGCCGAGCAGACTGTTCTGACGCCCAGGTACATTGCCGCATCTCGCATGGACATTTCCCGCTCGCGGGAAAGTTCATGGACCTGCTGAAATTTTTCCGTCATCCGCTGCCTGAGGCGGTTTCGTACTTCCTCTTCGGTTATTTGCTCCTGCTGTGTTTCCTGCGTGAATTCCAGGTACGAGACGAACACCCCGCCGGCGTTGCATAGAATGTCGGGAATCATAAAGATGTCGCGCTGAGTGAGAATCTCATCGGCCTGGGGGTTGGTCGGACCGTTGGCGCCCTCTGCGATGATTTTGGCCGAGATGCGCGGTGCGTTCTCTGCGGTTATCTGATTGGCCGCAGCAGCCGGGATAAGCACGTCGCACGGCATCTCAAGCATCTTCTGTCCGTCGATGTTCGAGCCTCCGGCGAAGTCCCTGACCGAGCCGGTCTTGCCGACGTGTTCAGCAAGTGCGCCGATGTCCAAGCCTGTTTCATTGGCAACGGCTCCGTGCAGGTCGGATGCGGCGATAATGCGTACGCCTAGTTCATACATCGCCCCGGCCGCCACAGCCCCGACGTTACCGAAGCCCTGGACGACGGCTTTAGCGCCTCGCATTTCGATACCAAGTGCCTTGAATGCTTCTGCGACGCACATCACCACGCCGTTTCCGGTCGCTTCGCGCCGGCCCGGTATGCCGCCCAGGATTACGGGCTTACCCGTAACGTAGCAGCCCTGCGTGGTGGCCTGACCCATCGAGAAGGAAATCGCATCCTTGATGTGCCCCATGTCCCGCTCGTTTGTCCCCATGTCCGGAGCGGGCACATACACCTGTGGGCCGATGTGCCTGTAGGCATTGCGGGCATAACTGCGAACGAGCGTTTCCTTGTCGAACTTGTCGAGTTTTTCCGCATCCGCGACGATGCCGCTCTTCCCGCCGCCGAAGGGCACGCCGACCAGCGCGCACTTCCAGGTCATCTCCATCGCCAGGCCGGTAACGTCGTCCAGCGTAACGCCCGGCGTCATGCGGATTCCGCCCTTGGCCGGACCCAGGGCCTCGCTGTGGCGAACGATGAACGCGCGAAACATGTGCAGTTTCTTGTCGCCCAGTTGAGGGCCAAGCGTTATCTCGATTCGCTCC
>CAYUYD010000047.1:0-12405 GCA_964449105.1 uncultured Planctomycetaceae bacterium
TGACCTGCTACCTGGCCCGCGAAGGGCTTCCCGTCGTCGTGCCAACGGAGCCGATTTGCGGGACGACCTCGCCGATCACTTTGGCTGGGAACGTCTTGACGCACGTGGCCGAGACGCTGGGTGGAATCGCTATGGTCCAGGCCGTCCGCAGGGGCGCATCGGGCATTTGCGGCAGCGTCGGCTCGATACCCGACCTGAAAACGATGAATCATCTCGGCGGCCCAATCGAGCGGGCGATGATTAACGCCGCCGTGGCGCAGGTGGCGCAGTACTTCAAGTTGCCGTTGTACTCAACGGGTGGGACCACGGATGCGAAGGAAATGAACGCCCAGGCCGCGTATGAAAGCGCCATGTCCAGTCTGCTGGTAGCCATGTCCGGGGCCAATTACATCCATGATGCCGCGGGCCTCATGGAAGCGGATATGACGGTCTCTTACGAGAAACTTGTCGTCGATAACGAGATTCTTGGCATGTGCCAGCGAGTTCTACGAGGCATCGAGGTCAATGACGACACACTGGCCACGGACTTGATGATCGAGAAGGGACCCGGGAAGGATTATCTCGTTGAGGACCACACGATTCGGCACATGCGGGGCGAGTTCTACATGCCTGATTTGGCTAATCGACAGAAGCGCGAGAATGACATGGGCCTGGAGGACGCCGTATCGAGTGCCAAGATGCTCGTGCATAGGATTCGCAAGACTAAGCCAGAGAACCGGTTGGAAGACACAGCCCGCCGACGGATTCTCGGAAAGTTCCCCGAGATTCTTCTTGGGCGCGCCCACTTGCTACGCAGGTCCGGCGGCTCTTACATCGCCGCCCAGCGCGGGCTCGCCGGCATCGGCGCTTGGGAATAGAAGCAGATTCGAACCGTCAGAGAATGTGCCGCAAAGGCAACAGGAAGACCGGCACATTTCGGCGGCGGCAGTTCAATGAAACAAGGACAGACGTCATGATGACAATGAAAGAAAATACAAAGGGGACAGCAATGGCCCACATTACTGATACATCGAGGAATATGACGAGGTGGATGTAGAGCAACGCATATAAGATGAACTCGCCGGACTCCGAGAAGCGGTGGCCAGCCGCGAGGTGGAATCAATATGCCTTGCGTACTTGGCCCTTCGTAAGGCGGCTGCCGAGAACGGTGTAAAACTTGCGGAGATGTTCAAGCGGGCCGACAAAATATTATCTCAGTCTGCGGCTGACGTTATCGTCTCGGCCTTTTCACACAGACACTGCTTCATGTGCCAAGACGGTGCGGTTTCCTGTAAGGAGTGCAAAGGGACCGGATTTGTCGAGGGAGGCGGCAAGTGCCCGGTCTGCGACGGCATTGGGGTCATGCCCTGCGACTTCTGCCAGGGAACCGGATGGGCTGCTCGGGACATGATCCCGCCAGAGATTACACAGGACATTCTCAAGAGACGCCAGATTGCTAATGTCAAAGAGGACTTGAAAGAGCTGAAGAGGACGATTGACAAACTAAATGCCAAAAATGCGGAACAGTTACAGGCCGAACTGCGGCGCAATTTGACAAAATGGGCCATGCGTGTTCGTGCAAGGTTGAACAGTCTGGCTGAGGAGGAAATTGTAGGTGGCCGGGAGAAGAAGCGCCTACTGGCGGCCGCTTCTCGGCTTGGTACTTGTTTGACAATACTTCGGAATGATTGAGACAAGACAGATAGGTTATTCACAAATGCAGGTCATGGGCAACAGTGTGCGATTGGAAAGCCGAATGAGCACATTGAGGCGACAAGTAGGAAATCGCTATGGCGGACGGTGATTCCATCGCGCTGGTTGTCGGAGCACCGGCAGAAGATCTGGAGCACGTCAGAGAGTGTCTTACGGGTTGGTGCTGCGCAGCCATGGACGTTGATGGCGGAACAGATGGCTGTCCGCCTTCGGGGCGTCCCGAGTTAATCGTGCTCTATGCTCGAAAAGCAGAGAAGGAGACATTGGCTATCTGCGAGCAGTTCAGGAATGCGCCAGAAACGTCCGACACACCGATTCTTCTGGTCATCAGCCGGTATCTAATTTCCCAGGCCCATCCCGTTAAGCGGATGGGTAATGCGAACTTCATCATGACGCCGTTCGACGAGAAACAAATGCGTGGCAAGATCGCTGAATGCTTCGGTATCTCATAAGTTGCAAAGGTGCCACGAGTGCGTGGTTTCTTAGCCGTTTCGGAATGACAGAATCGGAATATGTGTGAGATGGATGTAAGACTCGTAATTCTCAATGCCGGCAAACAACGAACGGAGATTCGTTTGGTCAAGCCGGTGACGGTGATCGGCCGAGACGAATCATGTGACCTTGTGCTCGCACAAGGGAGAGTTTCGCGTCGTCACTGCGAGGTTCGCATCGACCAAGGCCGAATCAAGGTCAAGGATTTGGACTCAGGTAACGGTACATACGTGAATAACAAGCGGACCGGAGAGGCCGACTTGTCGGCTGGCGACAGATTGACGGTTGGTGGGGTTGCCTTCACCGTCAAGATCGACGGTGCGCCGGAGGAGATTGAACCGGCCAAGGCCCCTGCGGGGGAGGATTCCGTAGGTCGGTCCGGCGAGTGTAAGCCCGACAAGGCCGGCTGCAAAGTGGCGGACGAAACGGATGTCCTGTCAACATTGGCTGAATCGCACGAAGACGAAGGCGTCCGGGAATCCGTTGAGGCCTTGGAAGCAATGTCTGCTCCCAAGAGGAAACAGAAGAAGGCGAAGTAGAGTACATGATGGAGCACAGACGGGCTGATGGAACGCGAAATAGCAGACGAGAGAGTCACTAATGGCAACGAGAGACAAATGAACATAGTGAAACAACGCGAAGGAGTCCTGGTCCGGCCTGAATGCCGCTTGTCCGACAAGCAGGTCCGCTTAGTAGACGGCGTGTCCCGTGACCTGCTGTACGATCCCGGGCTGCTGTGCTACAACGCCGATGCAGCGGAAATCTTCAAGCAGGCCGGGGCTATCGTTGAGCCGGACGCGCAGTGCGCGCGAATCCGCATACCGGAAGACGTGCTCGACCGAGCGTTGGAAAGCGCCCCTTCCCGGATCGTCCTGGGAGCAAGGAACCCTGAAAACCGCCTGATCCTTGACGCCCACGAACCTCGCGTGCGCTTCGTAAGCGGGGCCGAGACGAATGTCTGGCTGGATGTTCAATTTGACGACACGAAGCCTACGTTCACACGTCAACCGGGCAGCATCGAGCGGTTGTGCAAGGCGGCACACCTTTGCGAGCACCTGGAGAATCTGGATTCCTTTATTCGATGCGTCAACATTCGAGACGAAAGCGTTACGGCGGAGAACAAAGACGTCAACAAGTTCTTCGCCAGTTTGAACAACATCTCTAAACACGTTCAGGCCGGATTGACCAGATTGGAAGCCTTGGGGGATGTCATCGAGATCGGCGAGATCATCGCCGGCGGCGCAGAAGCCTTTGAGAAGAATCCCATACTGTCCTTCATTACGTGCGTGATCAAGAGTCCCTTCCAGATCGTGGACGACACGGCAGCGAAGTTCATCGCGATATCCAGGAAGCGCGTGCCTGTCGTGATCTCCAGTTGTCCGATGGGCGGGGCGACGGGGCCGTTCGATGAGTTCGGCATGGTTGCCCAAATCAACGCCGAACTACTTGCGGGAGTAACACTGAATCAACTGGTTTCACCGGGCGCGCCTGTCCTTTACGGGGCAGTGCCGGTGCGCACGCGGCTGGACAATCTCTACGACATGTACGGCGCACCGGAGTTCGTGCACTACAACGTGGACTGCGCCCAAATGGCGCGTTTCTATGGGTTGCCCTGCTACTCCACGGCTGGCGTCGGCGATACCGACGTCCCGGGCATCCAGGCCAATACGGAAAAACTCCTGACGCTGCTGACCGTACCCCGCAGCGGCGCGCAGTACATCCACTACGCATTCGGCCTGCTTGAGCGGACTAACACTTTCTGCCCAGAACAGGCCGTCATGGATGATGCACACATCGGCATTATCAAGAGGCTGCTTTCCGATACGAATGTCGATCCGCAACGGCGTGACGAGGTGGTCGCAATGATACGGGAGGTCATGCAAACCGACCACAAGACCTATGTTTATCATCTGCCGCTTCCCACTCGTGAGCCCGTATATGTGCGATATCCGCTTGAGGACAATGACGGGGATGCACTGTATGCGGCACATAAGAAGTATCAGGAGATTCTCGACAGGCCCCGAAACCATTTACCCGACGACATTCAACGGGACATCTCGGTCATGATACCTGGGATTTTGCCGGAATGTCTAACTTGCTGACAGGAGTGATAGAAATATGACCAAAAAAGATGGACAAGAACAGATGCCAGCATACAGCGAGGCCGTCAAGAGCGGACTGTATGCCAAGCAGTCGGGGCTGGTGGGCAAGTACGATAACGTCCGTCGATACTGGGAAGACGAAATCACTCGAATATTCCTCCGCCCCTACCTTCAGAAGCTGATTGACCGATGCCAAGCCTCTATGCGCCGGCTGCGCATCATGGACCTGGGCTGCGGCAGTGCCGATGGATATGAACTATTGGCTGGTGTTCGGCAAAGAGACGCCGATTTGCAGCAACTGGAGGTGGACCTGCTGTCGGATCAGATTCTGGGCATCTACAAGGGCGTAGACTTGAATGAAGATCTGCTGAATCAGGCCAAGGCTATCTATGGGGACAATCCCAAGATTGTTTTCGAGCAGGCCGACTTCACCAAAGGCTTGACTCTCGCCGACGGCGAGAAGCCTTATGACCTGTATTTCTCTTCGTTCGGTACGTTCTCCCACCATAACGACGACAAAACTGCCGTGCAACTTCTCGCCGAAATAGCCGAGCGGGTCGAAAACTATGCGGTGATCACCTGTGACTGGCTGGGACGGTACTCCTATGAGTGGCAGAGCCTATGGACTCGCGAGCCAGACGAACTGAAGAACATGGACTATGTCGTCTCCTACATTTATGGTCCTGAAGAGCGCGAAGAACGTCGTGATCAGCTTCAGCACCTGACGCTTCGACTCATGAGCCGTGGCGAGGCCGAGATGATCATCGCGGAGGCTAGTAAGAAAGCCGGCGTCGAGATCAAACCGCTGAAATGGTTCGACCGCAGCGTGTTTTGCGGGAGGCACATGGACACGGCCGAGTACAACCCTCATGCCCAGCCAATCCGAAACGCACTCAACTCCCTTCACGAGGCAAATGTGCGGACGGAGCTGGATTCGCTTCTAATCAATTACGTTCCCAAGGCCGGGTTCGATTTCCTCAATGAGTATTTCGAGCATCTCCAGATGTGCTGGAATGCCCTTGTAAGGTACGTCGCTCACCTGATGGAAATTTTCGATGAGAAAAACCGTACCTACACCAAAGAGCCGCCAGCTGTGCCGATATCCTGCCCACCCGCCTTGCGGGACATGATGGAACGAATGAAGCAGGTTGTGGAAGGCATCGGCTGGCTGGGCTATGGCCTGCCGCGGGAGAACATCATCGAGCCGCAACTGGGCTACGCGCTGCGGTACTTGGTGTCCAACCTTCAGCAGGGACAAGGTTGTGGCCACGGACTGGTCGGTATCTTCGAGGTTGATAAGAGCGGAACTGGAGGCCCGCAATGATCGCTTTCGAACAGGTTTGCAAGACGTATCCGGGGGGCACGGAGGCTGTGTGCGACCTGTGTCTGGAAGTCGCCAAGGGCGAGACACTTGTACTGTTAGGCACCAGCGGCAGCGGCAAGACCACGACGATGAAGATGGTCAACCGGCTGATAGAAACGACTTCGGGCCGAATCCTGATCGACGGTCGTGATGTCATGGAGCAGGACGTGATCGAACTGCGGCGGCGGATAGGATACGCCATTCAGCACATCGGGCTTTTTTCCCACATGACCATCGGCGAGAACATCGCGGTGGTGCCGAAACTGCTGCAATGGTCCCGTCCGAAAATCGATGAACGGATCGACCAACTGCTTGAAATGATGGGCCTGGAGGCAAGTGAGTTTCGAGATCGCTTCCCAACCCAACTCAGCGGCGGACAAAGGCAGCGGGTCGGCGTCGCCCGCGCCCTGGCCGCCGACCCGCCTATCGTCCTGATGGACGAGCCGTTCGGGGCCCTGGACCCGATCACGCGGGAGCAGCTGCAAAATGAGTTCCTCGAACTGGAATCGGAAATCCAGAAGACCATCATCTTCGTCACGCATGATGTGTTCGAGGCGGCGAAGATGGGCGACCGGGTAGCGCTGCTGGACGCAGGCAGGCTTCAGCAACTCGCCACGCCGCAGGAACTGATTGAAAATCCAGCCAACGAGTTCGTGGACCAATTCCTTGGCCAGCATCGATTCCAACTCTCGCTGCTGACCCAAACGGTCAAATCAATCGGCACCGCGGCAGTACAACCAGGCCAGAAGCCAGTCTCTCGGCCTGCCGAGTCCGTCTCTTTACGGTGCTCACTGGTCGAAGCGCTGGACATGTTTAAGAGAACCGGCAAGGCCACACTGCCAATCTACGAGCAAAAAACGTACATTGGTGATCTTATCAAAAAAGACCTCCTCGGCGTTATCACGAAGCTGCTGGGTGAAACCGGAGGTGAGGCATGATTGCCATGGCCGGGTTTTTCGCTGAATACGGGCGGGAAATGCTCCAGAGCACCCGCGAGCACATGGTCCTGACGTTGATTGCCATGCTCATCGCCTGCGCCATCGCCATACCGCTGGGGATCATGCTGGCCCGGTGTCGCTTGAAACTTCTGGTCAACGTCGTTATGGGCCTGGTCAATATTATCCAGCCAATTCCGTCGCTGGCCCTGGTCGCGTTGACGGTGGTGTTCTTTTACTTGATTAACGAGTTTCTGGGTGTCCGTGTCCTGGCCACGCTCGGTACCGCCCCCGCGCTGGTTGCCCTGGTCGCCTATGCCCTGTTGCCGATCCTGCGGAACACCTACACGGGAATCCGCCAGGTTGACCCAGCCGTGGTGGAGGTGGCCACCGGGATGGGTATGACACGACGACAGATACTCTTTTCAGTAGAACTGCCACTGGCCTTGCCATTCATCATGGCCGGCATTCGAATCTCCACGGTTTGGACAATCGGCGTAGCAACGCTCGTTTCACTGGTCGGCGCGGGGGGACTGGGAGACCTGATCTTCCGGGGTTTGAGCAACTACAAAATCAATCTGATACTGGCCGGTGCAGCCCCAGCGGCGGTCCTTGCCCTGATTCTTGATTGGCTGCTCGGTCGCCTCGAGAGATGGCTCACGCCTGCGGGGCTTCAAGAGGCAAAGGTTTAAACACAGATATGGAGACCATTATGTCCACAAAACAAAAACTACTGATCCTTGCAGGTGTCGTCGTAATCATCGTCGTCGCGTTGATCGCGATAACGCTGCTTTCGGCCAAACCTGACATCGTAATCGGGGGAAAGGACTTCACAGAGCAGTCTGTCCTGGGCGAGATGCTCGCAATCCTCATTGAGGAAAACTCGGACCTGACCGTCGGACGTAAACTGTATCTTGGCGGTACGATGATCTGCTTCAATGCCCTCAAGTCCGGCGACCTGGACCTGTACGCCGAGTACACCGGGACAGGACTGGTCAGTATCCTCAATCGCGAGGTGATTAACGACCCCGACGAAGCCTATGCTGCCGTGAAGGAGGACTTCAAGGACGAGTACGGCCTGATCTGGCTCAAACCGTTCGGGTTCAACAATACATACACACTGACGATGCGAAAGGGACATGCGAAGAACTTGGGCATTCGTACCTTCTCTGATCTTGCCGCGTACGTCAGGAAACAGAAGGAATCTGAATCCGAAAACCGCCTGACCGCCGGATTCACCGCCGAGTTTATCGAAAGGTCCGATGGGCTAAAGGGATTGTGCAAGGCCTATGACTTGGAGTTTGAAAGCGAGCTGAAGCAGATGGATCCCGGCCTGATGTACAAGGCCTGCGCCGACGGCGACGTTGACGTGATCTGCGCCTTTGCCACCGACGGTCGTATCGCCGCATATAACCTGTTCACGCTGGAAGACGACAAGAAGTTCTTTCCCCCGTACTACGCCGCTCCGCTTATTCGATCCCAAACGCTGGCTAAACACCCGGAACTGGAAGAGATTCTTAACCGCCTTGCGAACAAACTCGACAACGAGACGATGCGGAAACTGAACCTGCAGGTGGACCGGGCGGACAATCCGCGTAAGGCTACGGATGTCGCACGGGACTTCTTGATCGACGCCGGTCTAATCCCCTCCAAAAGTGGGGCCGAACGGTAAAAGATGCAAACTAAGTCAGCAGAAACGAAGAAAAAGGAGAAAACTAAAGCATGGCAGGAATTGCAGGAACAATTGGAAGTATGCAACAACCCGGCGTGACTGAGCGCATGCTTGAAGTAATCGAGCATCGCGGACCAGATAGTGTTCGGCTCCACCGCACTCGGCACTTCTACGGCGGCGTTCGCGCATCAGACCTGTCAGCAGCACGCGGGGAGGGCTTCACTCAGGATGGCAACGTGGCGATTTTGTTCGACGGTGACATTTACAACGTCCGCAATGACGGGCAATCCGACGCCGAGGTTGCCCTTGGGCTTTACAGAAAGTACGGTCGAACGTTTGCGGCGTACCTGGAAGGCGTCTTTGCCTGCGCTGTCTGCGACGGTGACACTACCCTTCTTGTGCGCGATGCCGTTGGTGTCCGCCCCTTGTACTGGGGAACGACCAGCGGCGGAGACTTGTGCTTCGCATCGGAGGCCAAGGCACTGATCGGAGTGTCTGAGGACGTAGCGGAGCTCCCGCCGGCAACAACATATTCCAACAAGACCGGCCTGGCGGGCTACCTTCCGCGGTATCCGGCCGTCGCAATGAGCCAGACGTTCGAGAATGCCGCCAGGGTGCTTCAGAGGTGTTTGACTCGGGCTGTGGCCAGGCGACTTGAAGACGGAGCCGTCGGTGCGTGCCTGATGAGCGGCGGGCTGGACAGCTCGATCATCGCCGCCATCGCCAAGGAGTTGGGAGCCGATATCCCGTTGGTTACTGTCGGCATGGAAGGTGCTCCGGACCTGGAAAACGCCAAGGTCATGGCCGAGCACCTTGGTATGGAGCACCACGTTTTTCTCTATGATACCGAACAGATTCGCCAGTCCGTCCCGCGTGCCGTTTGGATGTTGGAATCCTTCGACGAAGATTGCGTCAGCGGGACGATTTCCAACCTGTTCGCCTCCGCGAAGGCCCGCGAGTTCACTAACTGCATTCTCAGCGGTGAGGGCGGCGATGAACTGTTCGGCGGATACCATCTCCTTAAGGACCTGCCAACCGAGGCCGAACGCCTGAAGATGATGGATCGCCTGATAGCGATTGCCTACAACACCGCTCTGCAACGGCTCGACCGGGCCATGATGGGTAACTCCATCAACTACCGCACTCCGTTCATTGACACGGCCGTAATAGCGCTCAGCCTTCAAATCCCCATCCGGTGGAAGATTCACGACGCCGGTAATGGCAGAGAAGTTGAGAAGTATATTCTGCGAGAGGCATTTAAGGATCTGCTCCCCGACGAAATATACCGGCGAGAAAAACTGCGTTTCTCCGCCGGCACGGGCACCGATAATCTGATGGACAAGGTCGCCGAGGGTCAGGCTGATACGGATGAGTTCAACGAAGCAAACTGTAAAACCCCCGAAGGCTATACCCTCAACTCGCCCAAGGAAATGTGGTACTACAAACTATTCAAGCAGCAGTTCCCCGCACCTTGTTTTGAGAGGCTTGTGGGACGATGGGACCCCGGCAAGTAACTTACGTGTCTCGCCGAGCGATGGCTTGCGAGAGTAAACGTCCGACCGTGACAAGAGAAAGGGCCGATTGTCAACTCCTGACAATCGGCCCAGTGAATCGGGGCGACAAGATTTGAACTTGCGACCTCTGCGTCCCGAACGCAGCGCTCTAGCCAAGCTGAGCTACGCCCCGTGTTCCGATAAGCGTTTCTTTTCGCGGGAGCCCTCTACACTTTTGAGGAACCGCTCACGACGAACCGCAGATATGCGATCCTCATGGCATTCGCTGTGCACTAATTTCCACGGACCTCGATAACGCGTAAAGCGACCTCCCCGACCTTCGTTATGCTCTGCCAGTCGGCGGGAAAGGTTGTCCGTGTACCCAACATACAGCCCGCCATTCCGAAGACTACGCAAAATATAAACATAATACATCGAAGTAAGCAAAGCAACCGTATCCACAAAAGACCTACACACTCAACCAGCGACCTTCCCCACGGGACGCTCTAGCCAAGCTGAGCTACGCCCCGTGTGCGATTTTCGATTTTTGATTGACGCACCAGTTCCAGCCGCAACCCAAATCGAAAATCCACGGCAAATGTCCCGCCGTAAGCCGATAGTTTAGCGGCTATTTACCATAAATCAAGTTTTCTGCTCCCCCGGCCGGTCTATTCATCGTCCATCTGCCGCCCCGCCGGACAAGCGTGATAATCTCCGACCGGCCTGGTCCGCAGCCCGTGTTCCGGCATATTCTTCAGAAAGGCGCACGTAGATCGCCCTCGCCTCGGCGGGCCGCTGCTGTTTTTCCCGGAACCAGGCATGCCGGTTCGTGCCGGTTGGGAACCATTCGGAACGAATGGGAACGAATGGGAACGAATGGGAACGATTCGGAAAGATTCGGAACGATTGGGAAAGATTGGGAAAGATTGGGAAAGTTTAGGAAAGTTTGGGAAAGAAGTCGAAATTCGTAACTCTTTGGCGTGCAAGTAGTTGTGTATTTCAGTGTCATTTTTACGTCCATTTTCAAATTTAGTCCACGAATTACACGAATTACACGAATTACACGAATTACACGAATTACACGAATTACACGAAATCGGCCTTTGCCCGCCTTGCCTAAACGGCCCAGAGTACCGTTGTTTGGTTGACTGGTTGATTGGTTGACTGGTTGATCAGTAAATCGGTTCATCGGTCCCTATGCCCTGTTTTCGGTAATCCGGTATTCCGGTAATCCGGTCTTTTCTCCAGCCCCTACTCTCTCTATATTAACCTTTGCGTTGACGTTTGCGCGCGCAAACGTCAACGCAAAACGGGTGTGAAATTCGTAACTCCCGGCCTGGCCGGTAGATAATTTTTTTCAGAATTATCCCAGCAGTTGATTTTTCCGTTCACGTTTGCGCGCGCAAACGTCAACGAAAAACGGTATGGGAAAATCGGAAACCGTTCAAACGGGCTACGTGGGTTTGTCGATCCCCAGCGCCTCGTCGAACTGCATCTTGAACTCGTTCTCTTCCTCGCTGTTATAGAACGGCATACCAATTAAACGGTATTTCTTGTCTTCAAACACCAGCGGTTTACTGTCAAACTCGGAAGAGATTTCTTTCAGGAAGGTCTCTTTCCAGCGGTCATACTCTTTGAGGTGTTTCCCTTTTGGCTCGATGAAAAGTTGGTAAGTGAGAAAATTTCCGCTTTTCTTGCGCAGGAACAGAACAAAGTCGGGTTCAAAGGCTTGCCCATCCGAGAAGTTGAAAATCTGGAAATGACCTTCGTTGCGGACAAGGTAAATGCGATCATGCTGTTTTTTTAATTTTCCCGTCAGCCTGTCTAAAAAACTCACAAAAGCTTTTTCTTCGCTCGTTCCGTAGACGGTGTTGAAAGCGAACCAATCATGGGCAGAGACGAACTGCTCGAATTGAGGGTCTTCTTTGGCGCGGGGATTGTTGGCGTCGAATTTCAGCACTTTATCTTTGAAAACCTCCTGCACCCGGTCGTGATGGAAGTCGCGCGTGCCTTCGTAGTCCGTGACGTTGGAGCGGATTTCGGCTTCGATTTGCTCAAGCAAGCCTAACATTGCAGAGAGTTGTTCAAAACGGTCTTCGTCTAACCCGTAGAGATTGCCCTGAAACGTGATTTTCAGTCCGCCAAGATAATCTTTGGAAACTATGAAGTCGCGCATGGAGGCGAGGTTGGGGAAGAAGCGTTCCAGTGAGGCGAACGTAAAGAACGGATTGCGGGCAATGGCGGCTTCGACAACGTTACGCTCAATGTATCGCACTTTCATGTCCCGGCGGGTTTCGTCTTTCGCCACTGCGCCTTTTCCCCCATTTTCCAGCGCGACGGTCGCGCCGCCGTGACCTGTGGCGATAACGTGGATGTAGTTTCGCTTCTTCACGCCTAAATCGGCGAAGGATCGGATGCGTTTGTATTCTTTGCGCTTGCGTTTGTTTAGCCAGACAACTCCATGCTTGTAAAATTGCGTTTTCTTAAACGACTCTTTGAGTTTGAGTTTGCGGGTTACTTCGCGCTCATCCATCATGCCCTGCGCAATCAGCGCGTCGCGGATTTCGGAGATATACCGATTGTCGTTGATACTGTGATAATGCAATTCTTCCAGCACGCGCAGTTCGTGTTCAAGGTCGCCGTCGAATTTTCGGCG
>CAYUYD010000048.1:0-12403 GCA_964449105.1 uncultured Planctomycetaceae bacterium
AATTGCGTTTTTGGTTGTCGGTTTGGTTTCCGCGGTCGGTTGTCATAAGCCCGAAGGGCTTCTCTGGCGTGCCCAGGCCGCCGACGGGCTTGTCGTAACCGCCGGCGTACCCCAGCGAGACTACGTTCGGGGCGATACGATAGCTGTCGATGTTGACGTTCGCAATGTCGGCAGCAGGGACATAGCCATTCCGGCCGACAGCGGCGCGCTGGTCTATGCTACGCTGTGGCGGCGGACCACGATTGGATTCGAACAGGTCAAGCGCTACCCGCAGACGGCGGTGATGGTCGCGGCGCCGTGGAAACTTCGAGGCGGAAAGAACTACAAGTGCACGCTGAACCTGCCGGTCGAACCGGACTGGCCGACAGGCGAACCGCTCAAACTGACCGTCGAACTGAACGGGCGCAACGACGTAGTCGCCGGCGGATACGTTCAGGTCTTCGCCACACAGACCGATTACGACAAGGCGCTGAAGGACTGACCGCCTGTTGCGACAAAAACATGGATCGCCCATCGATCGCACCCGAACCGGCGGACCTTGATTTCCATCATCCGCTGGAGGACTACCTTGGCGCCAAGCCGTTCCGCCGGCTGCTGCGCCGGTTGAGCCGCTCCGACAGGAATGGGACCGCGCTGGAGCGGATTATCTCCAGTTACCGAAATCCCGACGCGCCATTCCTGCAGCGACTGAAATACTGGCCTATGCACCTGTTCATCGACCGGATGCGGGGCAGCGTCCCCGCCGAAACCTTCCGTGAGCGTCTGGCCTCTCACGCCCCGACCGTTCGCGGGCTGGTAACCGTCGCACGCAGCATCGCCGAGTTCGGTCTGACCAGGCCTCAGAAATTCTCCGCCCCCCTCTTCGCCGTCTGGAACTTCACCAATCGCTGCAACCTCCGGTGCAAACACTGCTACCAGAACAGCGACGGGAAAACCCTGGCTGACGAACTGACGCTTGATGAGAAACTCACCGTGGTGGACCAGGTGGGCGCTGCCTATATGCCGATGCTGGCGCTGTCGGGCGGGGAACCGACGATGAGCGCCGACCTGCTTCCGGTGCTTCGGCGAGCGAAGCATTACAAAATGCACACGACCATCGCAACCAATGGCACAACGATGACGGAAAGACTCGCCGGAGAACTGGTCGAAGCCGGTCTGCGGTACGTGGAAATCTCGCTGGACTCGACCGATCCAGCCCGCCACGACGCGTTCCGAGGCGTTCCGGGAATGTGGGAACAGGCGGTCCACGGCGCGAAGATCGTCGCGGCTACCGAAGGCCTGCGCCTGGGAATAGCCATGTGCGTCCATCGCGGAAACTACGCCGAAGTCCGTGATATGATAGAATTCGCCATATCCATCGGGGCGGGATGCTTCGCGCACTTCAACTTTATCCCCGTCGGCCGGGGGCTGAAAATGGTCTCCGGCGACATCACGCCGACCCAGCGGGAAGAACTGCTGGGTCTGCTGAACGAGTACATGCAGGCGGGCGGAATCGGGATAATATCAACGGCACCGCAACTTGGACGGGTGTGCCTGATGGGTTCGCCGATTGACACCGGAAAGACCGCCTGCTCGCACGCCGGCAGCGGAAGCGGGGTCAAGGCGCGAGTCGTCGCTAAATACCTCGGCGGGTGCGGGGCGGGGCGAACCTACATCTGCATCGAGCCGAACGGCGACGTTACGCCGTGCGTCTATCTTCCCCACCGCGTCATGGGCAACCTGCGGGAGACCGGTATTATCAAGATATTCCGCAACGGCTACTACGACCTGCTGAACGACCGCACCGACCGCGTGCATCACTGCCGGACGTGCGACTTCTCCGATTACTGCGGCGGGTGCAGGGCGAGATCCGACGCGTATTTCGGACGCCTCGACGCCGGCGACCCAGGATGTGTCCTCAATCAGCAATACTGGGACGAACTGGTCGCGTCGGGCGTGGTCCATGAACAATCCTCCGACGACCCCGCCCAACTCGAACTGACCCCCACGCGCCACGGACTGGCGTAACGAGTTATTGCTCCGTGATGCGCTCGTAGAGTGATTCGATTTTCTCAACCATGATTCGGTGGTCGAATTTCCCGGCTGCGCGTCGTCGTCCTTCCGCACCGAGGCGGGTTCGCAACTCGGCGGAAGCGGCGAGGGTTTCGATGGCGGCTTTAAGTTCATCGTCGTCGCCGGCCTTCAGCAGTATTCCGGTGTCGGCATCGACGACCTCGCGGGCTCCGTCGATGTTGAAACTGATCACGGGTTTTCCCGCCAGCATCGCCTGTGGCAGCGCCCGCGCCAGGCCTTCGCGCAGCGAACAGTGAACGACAATATCGGCAGCGTGCATGACGACGGGCATTTTTTCAGGCCCAAGCAGGCCCGTCAGGTGTACCCTTCCGGTCAGGCCAGCCGAAGCGCGTATCGCCCGCTCAATCCTGCCTCGCCGCCGACCATCGCCGACGAAGCAGAAATGCACCCGCCGGTCGGCGATCCGCTCGGCAGCGGCCAGGATGAACTCGTGCCCCTTCAGTTCCGCCAGGCGCGACACCTGCGTAACCAGTATGTCGCCTTCGTCCAGCCCCAGCGACCGGCGAAAATCGTCGACGTCCCGATGTACATCGGGATTGATGAAGGTATCGACCTCCATACCGCTGTGGATTGTCGTGTACTGTTCGGCCCGGCCTATCCCTGATGCAAGCGCCTGAACGGTCATGGCGTCGGCGACGGAAATAATCGCGTCGGTCCGGTCGGCCGCTTGCTTCTCCAGTGCGATGTAGAGGCGGTTCGCCAGCCGACCGCCGTAGGGGTGAAACGCCAGACCATGGATTGTGTGGACAATCTTCGGCAGTGCGGATTTTTTTCGCAGTTTCGCCGCCGCTCGACGCGCGAGAATACCGGCCTTGGATGAATGCGTGTGAACAATGTCAGGCTTTGCATTCGACAGCAGTTTCCGTAGGACGCGATAAGCGACGGCATCGAGGACAGGGTTAATCGCCCTCTGGAGCGAGTGAACGATGATTACTTTGTAATCGCCTGCCCGTGCCCGCGTAAGCAGTTCGCCTTCAGGCCCCAGCGCCGGACCGGTAATCAGCGTTACCTCGTGCCCGCGGGCGGCAAGACCCTCGCAGGTCAGGATGGTATTCTCCTGCGCCCCGCCGAGGATCATCCGGGTTATGACGTGAACGATCTTCATTGATTCGTAATTGGTAATTCGTAATTGGTAATTCGTAATTGGTAACCGGGCATCAGGTATTTTTGACCAATTACCAGTTACCAATTACTGATTACGAATCGCTTTCTTCCAACTCTCCGTCCGGTTCGAGTTCGCCGTCTTCGCCGCGGGCGAGGAGTTGGATTTTTTTCTCGGCGGCGTCCAGGATCGTCCGGCACTGCTTGATGAGTTTTACGCCTTTTTCGTATTCTACGATTGACTCGGCAAGCCCGATCTGTCCGGACTCGATCCGCTCGACGATCCCTTCCAGACTCTCCATCGCCTGCTCGAATGTCTGTTTTTCCTTTGCCACAATTATTTCTCCATCTGTTCAAAGAGGTTTGGCGTACTTTCCCTGCATACGTTCGGTTTTTTCGGTGCGGTTTTTTCTCCGCCGACCTGTGAGATGATTTTGCCGTCGGTCAATTCGGTCTCCAGCATCGCACCCGGCGCGACCTCGCCGACGCTTCGGAGGATTTGCTTTCCGGCGATTCTCGTAACCGAGTATCCGCGTTTGACGACGGCTTTATAACTCATCGCCTCCAGTTGCCGGCCCAGGGCTGTCAGTTGCTGCCTCGCCAGGCCAAGCCGATTTCGCGGATGGACGGCGACCAGCCGGTTCGCCAACCTCGCCAGTTCGTCGGAGGCCTTTTTTGCGCAGTGTCCCAGAACCCATGCAAGGTCTCTGGCGGCCTTGGTGAAGCGCTGCTCACTTCGGCGGCTATGGTCCCCCAGCCCCCGCCTCATGCGCGTCGTCAGGTCGTCGAGCGTCTGCTGATTTGCCCGGACGCGACCGGTCGGGTCGCGGAAGACGGCGCTTCGCTGCACCGACGCCAATGAATTTCGGGCGTTTTGGAGCAGGTCGCGGACCCGCCGGCCTAGCCGTCCGGCCGACACGTCGCAGTACCGGCGGATTTCCGTACCGTCGGGAACCGCCAGTTCCGCAGCCGCCGTCGGTGTGGCCGCCCGAACGTCGGAAACAAAATCGGCGATGGTGAAATCCACCTCGTGCCCGACGCCGGAGATAATCGGCGTCTCTGCGGCGAAAATGGCGCGTGCCACGACCTCCTCGTTGAATGGCCAGAGGTCTTCCAGCGAGCCTCCGCCGCGGGCGATGATGATCGTGTCGATCCGGTATTTTTCAGCGGCAGAATCCATCAGGCGGACCGCCTCGGCGATTTCACCGGCGGCTTCGTCGCCCTGAACTCGCACGGGCGCGAGGAGCACCTTCGCCGCAGGCCAGCGGCGAGAAAGCGTCCGGGCTATGTCGCGGACAGCGGCTCCGGTCGGGCTGGTAATCACGCCGATGGCGCGCGGGAAACGAACGAGCGGTTTCTTTCGCGCAGGGTCGAACAGGCCCTCGCGATCGAGCCGCTCCTTCAACTGCCGGAACGCTAGTTCCAACGCACCGGTCCCCTGCGGCGCCAGGCGCTCGACGTAGAATTGCAATCGGCCCTGGCGTTCGTACAGATCGATCCTTCCGGTGGCGACGACCTCCATTCCGTCTTCGACATTGAAGCGGACGGCAGCGGCGGCAGACCGGAACATCACGGCATCAATCGCAGCCCCGGCGTCCTTGAGCGAGAAATACAGATGGCCCGACGAGTGGCGCTTGAGATTGCTGACCTGCCCGACCACCGACAGACGCTTCGGGAATGTGTCCAGCAAAGCCTCTTTTATCCGCGCCACCAGGTCCGAGACGGTCATCGGGGCGGGCCGGACGGTCGGCTTTGACGGTTCAGCGCCAAATGGTAATTGCGGGCTGGTCATATCAGCCGCCAGTGTACCACTCCTGTCTCGGCGATGCACGCAGGCGGCTGCGCCTCGACAAAACGCCGCTGGGGGAATATCGTGTCGGTATGGTTGATAAAAGCGGCGAGACCCTGCCCCACGGGGGTGCAAACAGGCCTGAAATAACCGTTTCCAATCGCCGAAAAACGGTTCGGGTTTCTTCTGCGCGTCTGCGCAGGCTGGTGGAGTTTGTGTCGGCGGCGGAGGAACGCCGCATAGATTCCATCGACGTGGCGATTGTCGATGCCGATGAAATCGAATCACTGAATCGCCGCTATCTCGGCAGGGACGAGGTAACGGATGTGTTGAGTTTCGACCTTTCCGAAGCCGGTTCGCACGGCCTCAACGCTCAGATTATCGTCTGCGGCGACGTAGTGGTAGAGCAGGGGCCGAGGCACGACCTGTCGGCAGAGGACGAACTGATGCTATATGTCATTCACGGCCTGCTACACCTGACCGGCTGGGATGACGCCGAAGCCGGTCCGGCAGAGCGGATGAAGACCCGCCAGGAGGAATTGCTGGCGAAATTTGTATCGACGGGATAGAATGGAAGCGGCTTTGAGATACTCATCTCCGTGTTTTGCGTCCCGCACGGTCAGGAAAGCGGGCGCGTATCAGTGGAGCGATTCCTGAGGTGGAACCGCTGTTATTTGGGTCTGCCGCTGCTGCGGCTGTCCTATCGGGCTTCTTTTCGCTGAACGCGTATGCACTGCGCGACCCGTCCCGTCGCAGTCTGGAGTCGGCCTTTGCCGCACGTGGCCGGCGGCGCCTGGACGAACTCCTCGAGCACCTGTCGGAACTGCGGATGGTTTGCGGTTTGCTGCGGTCGGCATGCAATCTGACGCTTCTGGTGCTGCTTCTGTTTGCCTTCGATTCCCGGTTTGAGAACAGGGCCGTTGCTATCCTTGTCGCTGTCGCCGTTGCCGCCGGTCTGATCAGCGTATTCGTCGTAGCAATTCCCCATGCCTGGGCGCGTTATGCCGGTGAGAAGGTGTTATCCATGACGGCCGGCGCGCTGCTGGGGCTTCGCAGGGTGATGTGGCCTGTGATGGTGGTGATGCGAGCCTTCGACGTACCGGTCCGCCGGCTGAGCGGTATTCCGGACCCGCCCGCCACAGCGGGCGACGGCGCGGGCGAACACGAGCAATCGCGCCTGGAGACAGCCGTCAAAGCCGAGATATTGCAGGTCGCCTCCGACGCCCAGGCTGAAGGGGCGGTCGATGCCGACGAGATGGAGATGATCGAGTCGGTGATCGAGTTCGGCGATCGTCGCGTCGGCGAGATCATAACGCCTCGCACCGACATCGTCGCCCTTCCCGCCGAGGCCACACTGGAACAGGTCCGCCGGACCGTCATACAGGCAGGGCACACGCGAATCCCCGTGTACGCCGGCGACATCGACAACATCATCGGCATCCTCTACGCCAAGGATCTTCTTGCAATAGACGAACCGGACCGGACCGACCTGCGGTCGGTCATGCGGAAGCCATTCTTCATACCGGAAACAAAACCTCTGGGCGACTTGCTGCGCGAGTTCAAGGCCCGAAAGATGCACATGGCCGTCGTGCTGGATGAGTACGGCGGGACGGCGGGGCTTATTACGGTCGAGGACCTTATCGAGGAGATCGTCGGCGACATTTCCGATGAATACGACCACGCCGAATCGCCCCTGCTGAAGCGAATAGACGAGCGGACCGTCGAGATCGACGGGCGAATGTACATAGAGGACCTCAACGACGCAATGGGTCTGGCGCTTCCTGAAGAAGAGGACTATGAAACGGTGGCGGGGTTCATCTTTTCCGAGTTGGGTTTCATTCCGCCGGTCGGTCAGACGCTCTCGACCAATGGCGCCGAGTTCACCGTCATTGCTGCTGACGCCCGCAAAATCACCCGCCTCCGCATTGTTGTTGTCTAAATTCGGTTGAATAAAACGAACCGGCAGACTAAAATCACCTCACTTTATCGGGATCCTGAAGGTCGTGCGCCCGTGAAGGATCGAGGATCAAATGAGTCGAGCCGAACGTATTGACACAGATGAAATTATCTTCGTTGGAGATTACGTCCCGAGGCAGTGTGGTATCGCCACGTTCACGCGTGACCTGCTGGAGGCCGTCGCGGGTCAGGCGGGTAAAGCATTCCGCTGCGGTGTGGTGGTCATAAACGACGTCCCCGAAGGATACCGCTACGAAGATTGCGTCCGTTTTGAGATCCGCGAGATGGTCCAGGGCGATTACCGCCGGGCTGCGGAATTCATCAACATTTCCAACGCGGCGGTAGTCTGCCTCCAGCATGAGTACGGCCTGTTTGGCGGACCCAGCGGTTCGCATATCCTGACGATGCTTCGCCGGCTTCGAAGACCGCTGGTTACTACGTTCCACACCGTCCTGGCCGAACCGCACAAAGACCAGCAAAAGGTGCTGACGGAGATATGCCGGCTCAGCACGAAGGTTGTCGTAATGGCCGAAAGGGCCAGCAGGTTCCTCCATGATATTTACGGCGTCGAGTCCGACAAGATAGTCGTTATCGACCATGGTATCCCGGACGTGCCTTTCGTGGACCCCGCCTTTTACAAGGACAAGTTCGGCGTGGAGGGGCGCGAACTGATTTTGACCTTCGGGCTGCTGAGTCCGGGAAAGGGTGTCGAATACGTCATCCGCGCTTTGCCTGCAGTAGTGGCCAGGCATCCCGATGTCGCCTACATGGTAGTCGGCGCTACTCACCCGCATGTCCGCCGGCGCCAGGGCGAAGAATATCGTACGGGGCTGTACCGTCTGGCTCGAGAACTGGGCGTCGAACGGAACGTCATTTTTCAAAACCGTTTCGTTGAACCGACGGAATTGTGCGAGTTCCTCTGCGCCGCCGACATCTGTGTTACGCCGTATCCGGCTGAAGCACAGATTGTTTCCGGCGTGCTGGCGTACATGCTGGGCACCGGAAATGCGATAGTATCCACTCCGTACTGGTACGCTCAGGAGGTCCTTGCCGAAGACCGCGGTCGGCTCGTACCGTTCAAGAACCCCGATGCGATCGCCGAACAACTTATAAACCTGCTGGATAACGACGTCGAACGCAACGCGATGCGCAAACGCGCCTATCAGTACAGCAGGCAGATGATCTGGCCCGAAGTGGGCAATCTTTACCTGAAGTTGTTCAGGGAGGCGCAGAAGAAGCCGATTCATCCGGCCATGGTGCCCAGGCCTGATGCGCCCTCTGCCGATGCGGACGCGCCGGCTTTCGAGCTGCCGGAGATCGACCTGCGTCATCTTCGCATACTCACCGACGATACCGGTATCCTGCAGCACAGTCTCTACGCCACGCCCGACCGCGGGCACGGCTACACTACGGACGACAACGCGCGGGCATTGATCGTTACGTCGATGTACTGGCGCCAGACGCACGACGAGAAGGTTCTCCCGCTTTTGCAGACGTATCTGGCGTTTCTGAGTTACGCGCTGGACAGCGATTCGGGCAGGTTCCGAAATTGCATGAACTATGATCGGCGGTGGGCTGAGATGGTCGGGTCGGAGGATTCCCACGGCAGGGCGATGTGGGGCCTGGGGGTCTGCGTGGCGATGTGCAGCGCCGAACCGATTATCGGTCTTGCCGCGCGCCTGTTCGAGCGGGCTCTTGCGACTTTGGACAAATTTGTCTCGCCGCGGGCGTGGGCATTCGCCATTGTCGGTATCCACGCATACCTCCAGCGTTTTGGCGGGGACAGCGAGGCCAGACGCGCCAGGACCGTACTGGCAGAGGGGCTCTTCCGGCATTTCGCCGAGAACTCGTCCGATGACTGGCCTTGGTGCGAGGACGTAGTAACCTACGACAATGCCAAACTCGCCCATGCGCTGCTGATGAGCGGTAAATGGATGTTCCGCTCGGATATAATCGAAATGGGCGAACGGTCGCTGCGCTGGCTGCTGGATATACAGACCGGCGCCGGAGGGAACCTTTCGGTCATCGGCACCAACGGCTGGTACGTGCGGGGCGGAGCAAAGACCCAGTTTGACCAGCAGGCGATCGAGGCACACGGGCTTATCGACGCCTGCATAGAAGCCTATAATGTTACGGGACAGAAATACTGGCTTGAGCAGGCCCGGCGGTGCTTCAACTGGTTCCTGGGCGACAACGACCTCCAACAAGCGGTCTGCGATTTCACCACGGGAGGATGCCGGGACGGTATCCACGCCGACCGCCTCAACAGCAACCAGGGCGCCGAAAGCACGCTGGCATGGCTGATGAGCCTGCTTTTGATGACCGAAAGGCAAACTCAGCAAACGTTGGGCCTCCCGATTGTCGATAAAGGAACGGATGCCGATTCTTTGATTACACACGATGGATAAGGAAGTCCTCTAATGCCGTCTCCGATTGTAATGATTAGTTCGTACCCTCCGCGCCTGTGTGGAATAGCGACTTTCTGCGAAGAGGCGCGCGAGTTCATCAAAAATCGCCACGCCGAACGGGATGTTCTGGTCATCAGCCACACCGACGGCGAAGGCGACGGCGTTTTCCCCATAATCGACATGTCGCAACGAGACTGGTGGCGCCCCGTGGCGGCCAAGGTCCGCCAACTCCAACCCTATGCCGTTCACATCGAGCATGAATACGGCCTGTACGAATACAACGATTCCCGCGGCGCAGGCGACGGTAACGAAGGTTTCCTCGCCCTGTTGGACGCTATCGGCGAGGTTCCCATCGTCGTCGAGCCGCATACGGTCCACGGCAGGGTGACGGAATTCGAGGCGAACTTTCTCTTCAAACTCGCCCAGCGCGCCGACGTGGTGCTTTTCAAGTGTCACTATCAGAAGTGGCGGCTGGACTGGAATTTCCACGGTCGAGGCTGGGAAACCCCGCGAAATATCATGGTCGTTCCTCACGGGGCGCGACCCGACCGCAGATGGAGCGTCGAGGAAGTGCCGGAGTTGCGCAAGGAACTGGGGCTGGACAAGATAAAAGACCTCGGCCCGCACCTGGTCGGGCTGATTGGATGGATCCAGTCGAATAAGCGATGGGACATTCTCACCAATATGTGGGAGGAAATCGCCGAGGTCATCAAAGACAGGACCGGTCAGGATTGGGACCTTCTGGCGGCCGGCGCGATGCGAGACATCAACCACAAGGCGGACTACGAAAAATATAAACACCAGGTCGAATTGCTGGAGCAGAAGGGACTGGCTCATTATTACGAATTCGTCCCTCGCGGCGAGCAGTATTACAAAATGATGGCTGTTTGCGACTTCATCGTCCTTCCCAGCACCGACGAGACCCAGTCGGGAACACTGGCGCGGGTCATATCGCTGAACAAGCCTTACATTACCACCGCGCCGATGGAAGGCCTGACCGCCCAGACGCTTGAAAGCGGCGGCGGGCTGCTGTTCACCAACAAGGATATGCTGCGAGAGCATGTCATTACCCTGGCGTGCAACGAGGAAGCGAGAATGAGGCTGGGAAACAACCTCAAGCGGTATCTCGACGAGGTCGTCTCCTGGGAGATTGTCGCCGCCCAGTATGATGAGGCCTATGATAAGGCGCGCACCGCCAACAAGACAAACAAGCCCATCATCCTCCCGATGGAATTCTGACGGGTAAGTAGCGTATAATAGTAAAGTATCCCATTTGATATAAAGAGATCCATACCATGACCGAATTGGTTTTCCTTGTGGAAGAAGATATTGACGGTGGACTGACGGCGCGGGCGGTCGGAGAAGCGATCTTCACCGAGGCCGACGACCTGGAAGGTCTTCGCGACAATATCCGCGATGCCGTAATCTGCCACTTCGAAAATCCCCAGGACCGTCCCAGGATTATTCGTCTCCACGTAACCAGAGACGAGGTCATGGCGTTGTGATGAAACTTCCGCGGGACCTCTCCGGGCGCGAACTTATAAAGGCGCTTGGACGCTTGGGATACGAAACGGCACGTCAAACAGGCAGTCATATTCGCCTTACAACGACCATCGGCGGGAAACATCATGTTACTATCCCCGATCATCCATCCCTCAAACTCGGTACGCTGAATAACATCCTCCGCGAAGTTGCTTCTCATGCCGACCTTTCACGGAACGAACTTCTCGAACGGCTGTTTTCCTGATGTGCGCTGTCATTAAAGCAGTTTACGTTATGGCGTAGCGCGGCACGGGCGTCTCGCCCGTGCTGGTTTTACCGGAAATCGCGGCGTTTTTCACGGTTCCTCACGGGCGGGACGCCCGTGCCGCGACTTTTTCAACAACCCCACCGTCCCGGTTTCTTCGAGAGATCCTATCTGTTTGCCGCTGCGATGGACGATTTAAACTTTGCAGGCTGGACCCGTGAAGGCCCAGCCTGCAATTACTTCTCGTCACTTTGGCTTGTGACGGCTACTTTTTACTTTTTCCTTCGACGGAGGAGAACGCCTATTCCGCCGAGACCAAGAAGAACCATCGTCGCCGGTTCGGGAATGCCGGTTACGTCTTCCCAAGTGTCGCCCACGCGGAACTCGTCTATACGCCCTGCAGCGTTGCCGGCCTTGTTGCCGGCCTTTATGACTCCCGCGTTAAGAACCACGTCCGAGGCGGCCGAGGAGGTCAGGTCCCATGCGACCGGTTCGGCCCCAACCGTATCTGTCCCTACCTTGTACACCTTCAGGGTGGCTACGTCGCTGCCCGATGCGAGGGTAACGACCTTCGCAACGAGAAGATAGGTTGCGCCGGCTACAGAAAAATTAACAGGCGTCGAAACCGCGCCTCCTGCCACCTGAAGCCAGAACTTGGAACCCGAGAGACCGAATCCGGGGGCCCCCGTCGCCATTTCCCCAGAGTGGCGCTCCCACACCCTGCCCGAGGCCTATCTCGTGACCGAGCCGGGGATTGCGGCATCGTACTTGAACAGAGCGCTCATGTAGAACGTATTGTCCGTGGCCATGCTAACGTGGGATACCAAGTTCCGGACGTTCCTGGTATTGCCGATGGCGGAGGATGTGAGGATGCTGCGGCCAAGACCCGTAAGCGGGCTTCCGGCGGGGTAAGCCAGGCCGGTGTCCTCAACGGATATCTGGATGGACTCGTAATAGGTGGCCCAATTGGGGTATGTGCCGGTGCCAAATCCAATATCGCCACCAAGGCTGGCGGAGCCGGAGAGGTTTCTGATCGGGCGGTTGAACGGCTCATAGATTGTCAGAGCCGCCTGCGCCGGGACAGCCATCGCCAATACTGCCACTACTGCCAAAATAATCGTTACGTTTCTCATTTTACAACTCCTTACATAATGAAGCCTTTTGCGGAGCATCCCGGCGGGAACACCCCGCCAGTCAAAACACTCCACAATTTTGTACAGACCGGAATACCGGATTACCGGAATGCCGGATTACCGAAAAAAACTGACATCAATTCTCCATCGCGCCTCCTTCCCGTAAAGACCGGAATACCGGAATACCGTGGGACCG
>CAYUYD010000049.1:0-12262 GCA_964449105.1 uncultured Planctomycetaceae bacterium
ATCGGCTCCGTTGGCACGACGACGGGAAGCCCTTCGCGGGCCAGGTAGCAGGTCGTCTCACCGTAGCGGTCGTCGATTTTGAATGGGCTGATTATCAGCGTAATGAACGAGACGAACGGCCGCTCCCGTAACGCCTCGTGGCTCCCGGCGATTATTCGGGCCATCTCGACAACTTTCTTCGTTCCCGCAAATGAGTACACGCCGCCCATGACGTGCTTGGTTGTGTGATTCAGCGAGTGGTAGAAGCGATTGACGTCGATGTCGTCGGTATCTTCCACGTCGTGCGGGAAGACGTTGATCGTGTGGAGATGAACATTCTCAAGGGCATCGATTAGGCGGGCGTTGAGGACCAAATCCGAGATCGTTGCCTCTCGGCGATGGCCTCTGTCGGGGTCCAGCACGTACAAGGCCGTTCCGCCGGTACCGTAATGCACGCGAGTACCTTCCAGGACAACGTCGTTTTCGCCGTCGCGGGAATACAGCGTGATCGACGACGGATTCGAGGCGATGGCATCCTCGACCAGGCCGCGAGGAAACCGGACGATTCGCGTCTCCTCATCCACCATCGCCCCTGCGTCCCGTAGTGCCTCAAATGCCGTATCCGCATATATCGCCATGCCCGACTGTTCGAGCACTTGCAGAGCCGCATCGGCAATCCTTTTCACGTCCGTATCGCTCAACGGGCGATAGAGTGAAGCAGATTGTCCCGGTTGTTCGTGTCTTGCTCTCGTCATTGTTACCTTTTTCCCTTCTTCATTGCGCAAGGAAGTTACGTGTCTTTCGTCGGTGGCGTCCGTGCCGCTGTGTTCAGACCGCCTTGGCGTCCTATGGTTCCTGGGCGGTCCCCTCCGGTGGTTCGGCCGGTTCATCCCCCGCAGACTCACCGCCTCCGTTCTGTGGTTTCTGCTCCAGGAAGGCCTTTGTCCGCTCCGATGTTACGCCGACAGGGCCGGTCGTCAGGATTGGCGTGGCGTCAATGTGCTCAGCCTCCATCATAGAGACTACGCGCTGCAAGGCGGAGAGGATCTGTGACTGTTCCCAGTCCTCAAGTTTGCTGAACTCGTCAGTGAACTCTTCCTGAAGAAGCGGCGGCGCATCGGCCAAGAGATGCTCGCTCTCCTCCGTCAGCCAGACAAGGACGCGCCTCTTGTCCTGGTCGCTTCGTTGACGGCGGACAAGCCCGCGCTTCGCCAGCCGGTCCAATATCCCGGTTACTGTCGCTTGGCTGAGATGAATCGCCCGCGTCAGTTCGCCGACAGATACCCCGTTGTGGGCCGACAACTCCCTCAGCACCATCAGTTGCGGCCCGGTCAGTCCGTAGCGAGTCACGAGAAACCGCGACCGCAGGTCGATCGCGCGAATAATCCGGCGCAATGCGACGACCACCATTTCCGTTACCCCGTTGCTGGGAACGTTTCGATCCTTTCCTTTGTATCCCACAGTGGCATAATGTATTGTGTACGAACTAAATTTGCAAGTTAAATATTCAGCCACCACACATGCGGCTCCAACTCCCGCCTTTGAAAAGCGTTACATAAACAACCGCCCGGTGACTATTTGATCTTTCTTTCGTCTGCGGCCAATTTCGCTCCCGTGGAGCCACCCGTCAGTTTGTGTGCGAAAGGTTCTGGAAAGAAGCCATAAAGATGTCCAGAGTCGGGATATTCTGTCCCAGACCAGCCTCAGAGGATAAAAGAAACGGGTATGATAAATCAGTGCGGCCTTGCGTCTTGGGCTCCGACGGCAAGTCACGCTTATTGTTGCGACTGCTCGAAGCGAGTAAAGCAAGGGCAGGCATCCGACCTATGTGGCAGTTCATCCTCGTTGGCGGTAATAAACATGAGCATTTGGCTGACGTACGGGATAAGCGAGCAATCTGACTTGGACTCGCTCAAGTACAGGTAGGATGATTGCGAGACCTATGAAATGGCGGGTCAGTTCGAAGATCGCCCGCTTGTGGAGTAGCCTCTGCCTGTCAGCCGAGAGCGCCCGGCGATTCAGCGGCCAATGCAGCAGCCACCGTTTGAAACTCGTTCGGAGAGGGGAGTCGAACTCTACCCCGCGACTGGCGGGTTATGACGGAGTTCCGGTGGCAACCTGGCGCAAGTCCTGGTATCATAAGGCATACCGAATTATTCGGGGAGACAGGTGCAACCAGTGGTGCAACGGGCGCCAAACGCTTTTACAAACTACGTTTATTGCGTAGGTTGGGAACCTTGGCCGCTGCGTTCGGGACGCAGAGGTCGCTGGTTCAAATCCAGTCGCCCCGATTCACCGGGCCGGTTGTCATACGTTGACAATCGGCCGCTTCTCTTGTCAGGGTCGGACGTTACGCCTACTTCTCGGCGGAACCTTCGGCCCGCGCCCGTGGCCCCGATTCCGCCCGATTTTGCCAATAGATGACAGAAATTGTCTATATGAGTCAGGAGTTTGTGCAACCAGTGGTGCAACGGAAGAAATATCCGAGAGTGGGGAATGGATACCGGCGGGAAGAAAGGCACGGGATATCAGCGACCGATATGGTCCGTGCCCGTCGGTCGCAGCCGCGGTCTATCGGCCAGGAGAGGAGCGGCAAGCGGGAGCTCGGGCAGCGCTTCGAGAGCGCCCGCGACATCGAGGAGTTTCGGATCGGTGTAGACGTTCATTGTCAGGTCTATCGACGAGTGTCGCATGGCCGCCTGGGCCGTGCGCGGCGCGACGTTGCCTCTACTCAGCAGCGTGCCGAACGTGTGCCGCATGGCATGAACGTCGACGGTCCAGCCCCGGCCGTCCTTCTTGGAAATTCCGGCCAGTTTCAAGTCGCGGTTGAGGATTTTCACCAATGCCGTCGGCACCGTGAATATGGGAGTGTGCGGCGGAAGGCTTGAAGCAGGTTGTTGTCTACGCCGAACGGCCTCGCGCTGGGCGAGCAGGAGTTTTTCGGCCAGCCACTCGCGTATATCGGCCACGACGTTCAATACGTTCATCGATGCCGCCCGCGACTTCCGCGCCCACCAGCAGGGACGCGCCCAAACCGCCCAACAGACCTTCCGTTTCAGCGGGATTATCCTTGTCAAGAACGCCAGCGGCTACGACTAGGACCGCTTCGCTGTCCTCGGCATCGATGGGCCGATTATCACGCCGACGGACAACGAGGATGAGTTCAAGAACCGCCTGGCCCTGCGCGGCGTCACACCAGCCGAGGCCGAGCACGTCGACCGATTCGTAATCCTCTCCGAGCCGCTGGCTGACGGCGAGATCGGGCGGGATGCGGCTCCTCATGGCTCCGGCTCATAACGAGACAAGAGTTTCCAAACTGGCGGGCTCCGGCCCATGTCTCGCGGGTTCCTTTGGGGGTTCCGTGAGATGACTATCGCATCTTCTTCCTGAGTTTCAGTTCGAGAACGCCGTTGTTGTATGAGGATTCTATGCCTTCCGTCTCGGCGGCGTTGGGCAGCAGGACCTCCGCGTGATAGCAGCGATCCCCTTTCGTTGAGATGGTCAGCACGTCACCGGCAACTTCGTAGGTGATATCGCTCTCGGAAACCCCCGGCAGCTCGGCAATCACGCAGATCTGGTTTCCTTCCTCCAGGACATCCACCACGGGCTCCCTGTCCTCCTCGACGGTCATACCCTCCTTGGTCTTGTGGATGTTGCCGAATGGCCGGACCGTGACACCTTGACTTTCACCTCCGGCCATCGTCCTGATGGAAAAACCGAAGATGCCCTTGCCCTTTTCACCGAGCCCAGGGACGCTGAACTCGCCGCTTTGGCTGATCCCTTCGGAGTCCTTCAGCTTTCCGGCCGCCTCGACCAGCTTCTGGATCCCCTCGAAGATTCCACCCAATCCGAACCCGACGGAGGCCTGAGCCTCCGGCTTCTTCTGCTTTTCGTCTTTTCTCGCCATGTTATTCTCCTTGTGGCAGTCGTTTCTCTTTTCACGCCGTTGTCAAGCAGCCTTGTGTACTCCCGTGTGTGCGGCAGCGGCCTTGATCTCCGTGCTGAGCTTCTTCAGGGAAGCCTCGAGGGCCTTTCCAGACGCGGCGATCTGGTTCGCCTTTCCGGATGCCAAGGCGTCTCGCACAGCCGAAGCGCCTCGTTCGGCTGCCTGAACTGTCCGACTGATCGCCTCGGAAGAGGAAATGCGGGACGCCTCACCAACCAATTGCTCCGCCGCATGGACCAGGTTATCGGCCCGGATAGCGGCCTCGATTTCTTCCCGTTTACGCCGGTCCGATTCCATCCGTGTTCGGCTATCAGCCAGCATGCGGTCAACGACCTCACGCGAAGGTCCTCCGGCTGCTTCGACGCGTATGCGTTTCGACGTGTCGGTTTGAAGATCTGTGGCCGAAACGTGAATTATCCCGTTGGCGTCAATGTCGAAAGTAACCTCAACCTTGGCTTCGCCGCGGGCTTGCGGCGTGATGCCGACCAGTTCGAAGTTGCCCAAAGTCATGTTGTCGGAGGCCAGTTCGCGTTCTCCCTGAAGGACGTGCACTTCCATGACCGTCTGGTTGTCCCTCGCATTGGTGAACAGACGGCCTTTCGTTGTGGGGACGGGGGTGTTCCGTTCTATGACGCGTGCAAAGAGCCCGCCCAGGGTTTCGATGCCCATTGACAGCGGTGTTACGTCCACCAGTGTAACGTTGCGGACCTGTCCGGCCAGGACGCCGGCCTGAATGGCTGCTCCCAGTGCGACGACCTTGTCCGGATCGATGTGTCCGTACGGTTCGAGTCCGGTAATCTGCCTGACAAGCCTTCGGACTGCGGGCATCCGGGTCATCCCGCCGACAAGCACGACCCTGTCCAGGTCCATTGGGTCAAGACCTGCGTCCGACAGCGCACATTGCGCCGAAGCCGCCATCTTCTCAGTGATGTCCGCGGTGGTCTGCTCAAAGGCGTCTCTGGTCACCGTCACTACGCACCGGCTGCCGCGACCAAAGGAATGAGGCAGAACCACATGTGCCTCCGTATCGCTTGAGAGCTTGATCTTGGCTTCTTCCGCCAACTGGCGCAGGAGCCGCTGGGCGGATGGATCCCCGTTGAGGTTGACGTGCCACTCGTCCCGGAAACGTTCCACAAGCACCTCGACAAGGCGCTGATCGTAGTCGTCTCCACCAAGCTGCGTGTTTCCGTTGACGGCCTTGACTTCAAAGACGCCGTCGCCGAGTTCCAGTATCGACACGTCGAACGTCCCGCCCCCAAGGTCCCACACGAGGATGGTGTGCGCCTTCTCAATATCCAGACCGTACGCCATCGCAGCGGCGGTCGGCTCATTCACCAGCCGCACTACTTCCAGGCCGGCGATGGACGCGGCGTCCTTGGTGGCCCGACGCTGGCTGTCGTTGAAGTAGGCCGGAACCGTGATGACGGCGCGCTCAACCGATTCGCCCAGGTATGTCTCGGCATCCGCCTTGAGCTTTTCGAGGATCATGGCGGAAATCTCGATAGGCGTGTATGCCCGACCGTCAACCTTTACCACGTAGTCGGAGCCCATTTGTCGCTTGATGGAGGAAACGAACGTATCGGGGGCCGCTTCATCTGAGTAGGTCCAGCCCATGCGGCGTTTTACAGAAAATACGGTCCTTAGAGGGTTAGCCACCGCTTGAGTCCTGGCGACCCTGCCGACCCATCTGCGGTCGTCGTGGGCAAAAGCCACCACGGACGGCGTAAGAGCCTCTCCTTCCAGGTTCGGGATGATGAACGGCTGACCGTCTTTCATGTATGCCGCCACGGAATTCGTCGTACCCAAGTCAATGCCTATGATCGGTTCCATTCGTGCCTTTCCGTTCATGCCTGTGTTGCGCTGTGCGCTTCTGTGCCCAATAGTCCCGATACATCGGGATTCGGATGTTGTCCTCGCAAGAGTTGTCGCTGCGCGGGCGGTACCGCTCGCATGGCCTCGTCCCAGTCCGACAAGATGCCGTACTTCAGCATGGTCTCAGTACCGGCCACCGCCACGCTCAACGTTGCGCCGATTAACGGGATGCCTGCCAGGGATATCACCAGGTCGGCTCGCAGGAATAGTCCCTTGTCCAGGACCCTGTCAAGCAGGTCCACCAACGTGGCTCGGTGATACGCTTTGGGAAGTTCCGGTTTCATAATCCTTGCTCAGTGGAAGATTTTTCCTCAACGGAAACAAAGATAGCAGGATTTTATGGATTACTGGATTACTGGATTACTGGATTTTAAAATAACAAAAGAAAAATCCCTATAATCTTAAAATCCCTGTAATCCCGCTCTCTTTCTTTTTTTTCTTCTTTTCCTTTTTTCTTCCTCATCCGCCGACGAAGCTGTAGGGTGGCCAGGGACCGGTGAATCGCACCGAGATGCCCTTGGTCTTTTCGATCTCGTCCAACACGCGCCCCAGGTCGCCGCCGCCCTCCTGCATCAGGCAGGAGAGGTTCAGGAGCATCTGCTTTCCGCCATCGACCTTCTTCAATTTGTCGATGCGGACGTCTTCCACGTACCGGCGGATGCGGGCATAGAAGTCCTGGGCGAACAAGTCGGCCTGTTTCTCCATCGCCGCGCGGACGGCTTTGGCCAGTTTCTGCTGAAGCAGGTGGCGCAGGCCTTTGGGCTTGCTCCGGGCTTCGTCTTGCATCCCGCGAAGCGCCTCATCAGTCTCAATGAGCGATGCGGCGACTTCCTTACGATCCCAAAGCACTTGGACGCCGTATTCTGCCTTGCCCACAAGTCTGTCCAACAACTGGGTAAAACGCTCTCGTTTCTCGTCCAGCCAGGCTTTGGTCGCCCCTATCGCCCCGTCGCCAAGGCCGCCTCGCACGATCATATCGAACGCCATCGGTAGAACGGTCCCGAAAGCCTCGGTCGCCGCTCGGATGACGTTCTGATGGGCCTCAACCCAGTTCTGGACTACTTGTGGGTCCTGTGACTGGTACGGCTCGGCCTGGCAATTATGAACGACGGCGCGGATGTTCCCGCTGCCTACGGTATAGACTGCCTGCCCATCCAGCCCGATCGGACCAAACAGGTAATTGCCGTCGCCGGGGGCAACGCAGTAAACGTACAACCCTTCGCTCTTTGCGGCTGTCGAATTGGCTGCCGTCGTTGTCACCGTTCTGCTCCCACGGGCTCTTGCCTCTCGGCACCGACACGGGCACGGCTCAATTCGTCCGACCCCGTCACCAGTTGAACCACGTCGTTCACCACGTCGTCCAGGCCGTCGCGCACCGACTGGACCGCCTGTTCCAGTCCTTGTTCTCGCTTAATGCTCTCTATGGCGAGATCCAGGTCCGCCAGGGCCGCTCCGAGACGTTCGACCTCTTCATCGGTGAGGGCGCCCGACTCGATTCGTCGCGTGGCCTGGTTTTGGAGGGCGTCTCGAAGGATTTCCACCACCGCCAACACCAGGCCCAGGACGCCGTTCTTCAGGTTGTCTTCCTCTATGTTGATCATTTCTTGCTTGCCTTCCTTATACGGACGTTCAGAATGCCGTTTGCCAAGGACATCTCCGGCTGACCCACCACTTCACAAGGCAATTCAATCCGTTGCAGGCCTCTGCGATGGGGAGCCTCGACGGATATGAGAAGCACTGTGCCTTCCAGAGAAACGCTGATGTCCTCCGGGTTCAGACCAGGGGCATCGGCCAGAACGACGATCTGGCTGCCTTCGTCAAAGACGTCGACGGGAAGCTGCGCGGGCGTTTCAGGACTGATATGGACTTTCGGCGGCCGAGGCTGTCGGTATTTGCCGCGACGGCCGCCTTTCCCAAGCCGCTGCCCTTCGCCGGTTCCTGTCGATGCCCCGGCGCGCCGGGGTCCCGTCCGTCCGCGCCGCACGGACGGGGGTATGCCCATCTGACGGCGACTGACGTTCCCCGCAATCCCCAAGGAAGCCCCGCGAAGCGGTTGTTCCTTGAACTTGCGTTTGATTTCCTCGTCGATGGCCGCAAGGCGTTCCTGAAACTCCGGTATCTGCGACGCGGTCTGGATCAGTTTTCCCAGCCCGGGGACCATTCTTCCAAGAGCGGCTGCAATGCCCTCTGCCAATCCCTCCGTCCTGGCGTGGGGTTCCGCGGCGCCTTCCTGGAGCTTGCGGAGTTTCTCTTCCAATTGCTTTATCTGCTCTAACAGGTCCCGCGAGGGATGCTGCGCATCTTGTGCGGTTCTTTCGGGTCTTCTCTTGGTCATCGTCGATCACCCATCATTTGCCCCGTGTCAGGGGCGCATTGCACGCGGCCACCGGCAATCTCTTATGCTACCGCTGCCAGTTTCCTGATCTTTGCGGACACCCATCCGCACCAGGGGCAGCCCTCCGACAGGAGTTCCGCCTGGGCGGACCGCTTTCCGCATTGCGGACAGTCGTCCTTTACCACCACGGCCTGTTTCCAGGCCTCGGTGTCGAGGTTCGATCCGGCCGGCAATTGCAGGCCATATTTGGCCGCGGTCTCCAGAGAGGCAAGCACCGCCCGAATCTTGATGCCCAGCAACTCGACGCCGGCCAGGGACACCGCGATGTCGGCGTTGATTACCAGGCCCTTGTCCAGTATCCGGTCGATTACGTCGGCGAGCGTGTCGCCCCGGACGGAATGCTCTATGCCGTGCTTTTCGGGGTTCATCCTAAGCCTCCACATCGGCGCAGGCCGTCAGCATCACTTCCGTCCGCCGGCGCATCCCGACGCGCATGAAGTCCTGAACGTTGCCCTCGCCATCTGTGGCCAGTTCGTAAGTGGCCAGAATGTCCTGGCCGTCGGGTATGGAGTTCTTCTCCACCACCTCGACCCGCACGCACCAGCCGGATTCGCCTTTCCTGACCGAAACCGTGCTGCCCACCTTCAGGCCTGTGAGATCGTAAAGCTGTTCCCGCGCCTTCTTGACCAAGTCCAACAATGCCATTGCCATGAGCCTACTCCTTCCGGGCGGCCCCAGGGGCTCGCCGTTCCTTGTATTCGTGGATTTCGTTCAGCCGATGCATCAGGGTAGTTTCCTGTTTCAGGTATTCCTCTTCGCCGATTTCCCCCAGTTCCATCCGGGTTTGAAGGTCCAGCAGCCGCTCGCGGATGACGGATTCGTCCGTAACCTCCGCCTCGGCCTGATCGTGAATAGTCCGACCGATCCAGGTAACGAATTTGCACGGGGCAAGAAGGATGTCGTCAAGTATAAAGCTCATCTTCAGTCCTCCCCACGGCGAGTTCGGGATGCCGACTGGTCCGTTGACCCGCACTCATTCGTTATTTCCGAATCTACCTGTCGCCGCACCCTGTTGACCACCCAGCGGACGAACTTGAGCGGGGCGAGGACAGTGTTGTCGAGGATGAACACCGTTTTCGGCCATTCCAGGTCTTCGCCGGTTCGACATCGCCTAGCCGGTTTCCTGCCGCGGCGAGTTCCCGCCCCAGGCTTGTCGGTCGTTTCCGATTGGAAAAGCATCCTCTGTGTCGAGCCCTTCCTGACCTTGACTACTCGGCGGAGAAGTCCGTTCGCGACGCCCAAAATGTCGTCAAGTATAAATGCCATGTTCAGTCGTCCCATATGATAACAAGTTCGAGAAAATTGCAGGGCGGCAGGGGGCCGACACACCGCAGTTTGGCGTGGCCCGCCTGTTCAACCTCAAAGGCCGACAAGGCGGCCTCGACGTCGTTCTGGCGCGATTTCTCCACCAGCAGCGCCAAGTTCGCAAACATCGGATCGCCGAAGGTCTTGTTCTTCCGAAAGTCCTTCGCCAGGGGCGCCAAACGCCCCATCAGGGCGGTTTCCATGTCCATCTTCCTGGCCTCCAGGGCTTTCTTGACCATCTCGCCCAGTTTGATCTGGACGGTCATGTTCGCCCCGCCGCGGCGGGCCGCCCCCGGGCCGCTGGTTGCGAGTAACTTCTTACGGAACGATTGGATTTCCTGGCTGCCCTCGACGATGTCCCGGAACACCGCCTCCATGTCCGTCCAAAGGCCCTTGACGCCGACCTCCACGAGGGGGCGCATGGTCGATAACAGGCCGAGGATTTCCTTCCTCCTGCCGACCAGCACATGATTGACGATCCTCTCTTCGGCCGATTTACTGCCCTTGTCCTCGGCGATCGTGTTAAACTTCACGGGCAGGACGGTGTGGCCGCGCTGCATGACCGCTTCCATCACCCGCTGATGCGCCAGGGCGTTTCCACGCGAGATTTCCAGTTTCTCCTGCGACGTGGCGCTGACGACGACGGCGATGCCGTCGTGGACAACGGCAAACACTTCCAAGTTCCCCTCGATCCCCATCGGGCCAAAGCCGGCCGGCGCATCACAATCGACGAGGCAGTAAATGTAACGCCGTGGGGCTTTCGGCTGGTCCGCGGGGGAACACGCCGGCTGGGCTTCAACGCGAGATACGCTGGTTAACATGGACGTCGTCATCTTGGTCCTTTTCCTGTTATGCCGCTTTGGTCCCGACGAACTCTCGTCGCCGTGACTGATCGCACGGCCTGGACGTGATTGCGGCGGCGCGAAGGTCTTCCAGAGACCTGACCGTCACGATCACGGGCGCATCTTGATCGCCGTTGAACGTATGCCTGAAATTCAGCGCGTATTCTTCCAGAAGCTCGTATGCAGCCGAGATATCTTTGAGGCTGTCCGCCGCCCGTGGGTTACTGTTCCTGTCGGGGTGTACTTCCTGGAGGAGCCGGCGGTATGCGACTTTGATCTCGGTCAGACTGGCGGATTCGCTCAGTCCAAGCGCCCGCCTGGCGGCATCCAACCGGCTCGCCTGGACGCTCTTGACCTCGGCTGTCGCAAAGCTGTACGGAGGAAGCGGTCCGACACGGCGGAAATTGATTCGGCTATCGTAGCCCCGGTCCAACTGCTCCAGGATCTGGTCAAGATCGGCTTCTTCCGCGCGATCAATCAACACGGCGGCGTTAAGAACCGCCGAGTCATCCCTCGCGGGGTTGACGACGATGTTTTGCCACTTGCTTCGCAGCGTAACAAGCAAACACTCGGCAATGGCCTTATTCTTCTGGTCGAGCAGATCTTTCACCAACTGCCCGAGGCGGACGCACTGTTCCGTCGTTGCCTGGGTCTGATTGCCGAGTTGGGCCTTGGCCGAGATGACGGCTTCGTCGCCGGCGATTTCGGCAAGCACGCTCTTCAAGTCCCCCCAGAAGGCGACAAGGTCCACCTCGACCTTACCGGCATACTTTTTCAGGGCTTCGGCGAATTCCCTGCGTCCGGACCGGAGAATCTTGAGGATTTGCCCGTCATCATCGGCTTTTTCGCAAAAAGTGCCGAACTTCACCGGAATGACGGACGAATCGAGCATAACCCGCTCAAGAACCTGTTGGTGCTGCGCGAGGTATTGAAGCGTTCTTTCCGGCGAGATCGCGGAGAACGGGATGCGGTCAGATTTGCTCACCACGATGCCGATGCCGCCGTCCGAGACCGTGTGGACATCCCCGCCGTCCAGTCCGATAGCGCCGAAGTTCTTTCCCGGCGCGCCGGGAGCAGGAACAACGCCGTAGAGATAACTGCACTTCAATGTCATAGTTGGCTCCATATCAGTTCCTCTGTTCACGCCGCGAATTTTTTGATAAGCGTCCCAACGTTTGCCTTGATAGAAGGATTCGAACGCCCATCCCATCGGGACGACCACAGAACATCGTGGCAGAGATGAACGAAGTTTTCGTCCTTGAGGTCCGGCTTGGCACCGTACGCCTTCAGCACGGTGGCGATCATGATCGAGGCTCGAATCGTGGGGCAGATTCCGTAGTTTTCCTTCTTGGCTTCCCGGACCTTGCGGTAACTTCGGACAATGTCCACGATCCGGGCGGCGTGCTTCTTGTCGATGCCGCTCTTGGAGGCAGTGATGGCGATCTCGGTTTCCCGGTCGTGATGTCCCAGGTGGATGGTGATCATCCGGTCCTGGAGGGCGTCCGCGGCCCGATGGACGCCGGCGTACTCCGAAGGGTTGCTGGTGAAGATGGCCCGGAAGTTCGGATGGACGCGGATGAACGATTCGCTGCCCCGCCCGGCGGGCATGTCCAGAACACCCTCTTCCAGAACGGAGAGCAGGGCGTTGTTCGCCTCGGCCCGGCTTCGGGTGAACTCGTCGTACACCAGCGTATAGCCGTACTTGCACGCCACCGTCAGGCGATTGTCCACCCAGGTCGATTCGACCGTGTGATCCAGTTTTTTGACGGAGTGAATGAAGTTGTCTCTTATCGTCTTCTGGCGAATGCCGTACCGCCCGCCGACGATGTCGGTGGTGCCCAGTTCATCGTCGCCGTGGACGATGATGACCGGCCTGCCGATCTGGGCAGCCACGTAGAGCGCCACACAGGTCTTGCCGGTACC
>CAYUYD010000050.1:0-12147 GCA_964449105.1 uncultured Planctomycetaceae bacterium
CGAACCGGCACGAACCGGCACGAACTGGCACGAACTGGCACGAACTGGCACGAACCGGCACGCTTTGATTCCGGCAGATTCATCCCGAACAAATCGGGACTCATCTGTCGGCTTGTGGGGGGACAGGCAAACACTGCGACCAAGACGCCGGTCGCAGCGTCCGACTAACTTACTTCCACTTTACCCGGCGGGAGTATAGACTATCCGGCGTTATGCTGAAGAAGATGCCGATAGTCGTAGTGGCTGAACCCCTGGACGGGCCTAGCCTGAAATACCTCGCCGCTCATGCCGAGGTCCGCCGAGTCGATCCCGATGACCTCAATGAACATATTGCCGCAGCGGACGGGCTGGTCGTTCGGACCTACACGCAGGTGGACGAGTCGCTTTTGGACCGAGCGGCGAACCTGAAGGTCGTCGGTCGGGCGGGCGTTGCGCTGGAGAACATAGACGTATCCGCCTGCCGGGCACGCGGCATCGAAGTCGTCCACACGCCCGAAGCCAACACGCTGGCTGTCGTCGATTACACGATCCGCATGGTCATTGAAATGAACCGCCGATTCTGGCCGATGTCCGGGCCTGAAAAGCCGGAAGAATTTCTCGCCACGCGCAAGAACAAATTCGGGCGATTTATTTCCGGCCTGACGCTGGGGATAATCGGGGCAGGTCGTATCGGTTCTCGTGTGGGACGGGCCGCTGTCGGACTCGGAATGAAGGTCGTCTATAACGACATCAGGGACATCGCCCTGGACTATCCCGCCGAAGCCGTCGATAAAGCGGCGCTCTACTCCCGCAGCGACATTGTAACCCTGCACGTTCCGCTTACGGACCTGACGCGGAACCTGATAGACGCCGGGGCGTTAAGCCGGTTCAAGTCCGGTTCGCAGTTGATAAACGCCGCTCGCGGCGCGTGCGTGGTGGCCTGCGACCTTGCCGAGGCCTTGCGGGCAGGTCGGCTTTCCGGCGCAGCCATTGACTGCCACGAGCCTGAGCCTCCGCCGGCGGATTACCCGCTCTTCGGCCTGAAAAATGTGATTCTTACGCCTCATATTGCCGCTCGCGTTCCTTCGGCGCTTTCGGCTATGTGCGAGGTGGTTTATGACGTGGTGGCCGTCCTTGAAGGAAGGGCGCCGAAATTCCCCGCCGAGAATGCGGAGGGATAACCGGATTGGTTCGGATTCCCCGGTTAATTTATACCGCCACAACTTGTTGACAGCGGCGAAAGCGGATTTATAATCATGCGTTACTGCATACAGTAGTTTGGAGCACCCTATACCTTTGCCGGGAGATGTCATGCGAAAGTTTAATACGACTGTAGGTGTGGCGATTGTTTTGGTGTTGGCGTTGACGGCGGGTTTGGTATCTGCCCAGGAGGCCGCTCCGTCGGGCGGCGCCACGGGGAAGGAGAAATTACCCGACCTTTGGGATAATTTTCTCCATTACATCCTTCTGGCCCGTCCTGACGTTGCCGGCAGTTACGGTCAGGCCATCATTGACGCCAACCCCGATCCTCGAGAACTGTATAACCTGTCGGTAGAGACCGAGCAGGGCAGAGAGGCCAGCAGCCTGATCCTTGCCCGCGGGCGGTCGCTCAAGGACCTCGGTCCGATTGTTGATAAGATTACCGGTCTTATCGACGCCGGCGCACTGGCGGTGCGCACGGACCCTGCCGAAATCGCACGTTGGATCGATATGCTCGGTGGAACGCCCCGTCAGTTTCTTGAGGCGACCGGTCGTCTGGTCGATGCCGGCGAATACGCCGTACCGCAGATGATCAACAAACTGATCGACGTGAAAACCCCGCCCCTGCTGCGAGAGCGAATTGTTACCATCCTTCCCCGACTTGGAGGAACGGATCAGGGTGTGGCTGTGAGGGTTTCCGTGGTCCGCGCACTTTCGGCGGCGCTGGCGGTCAATGACCTCGCCGTCAAAGAGGTCATCTGCCGGACGCTCGGAAAGATCGGCTATCCGCAGGCAGGACCGTACCTGAAGGAAATTGCCGACCAGAAGGGTCTGATGGACCGGACGCAAAACGCCGCCCTCGGCGCGCTGTCCGCCTGTGCCGGAAGGGAAGCACTGAAAAAACCGGCCGCCGAACTGTTCTACGGCCTGGCGCTGAAATACTACAGCCGCGAAGAATCCTGCAACCCCGACTCGCGCTACGATACAGCCAACGTCTGGTACTGGCAGGAAGGGCTGGGACTGACTTACAAGGTTGTTCCCGTCGCTATTTTCAATGAGGTTTATGCGATGCGTGCCGCACACAAGACCCTGACCCACGACGCCGAGTTCGACCCGGCGGTGGTGATATGGATCGCGGCAAACCTTCGCAAGGAAGCCAACCTCAAAGGCGCAAAGGATCCGACTCATTCAGACGATCAGCCCGGTGCGAATTTTACCGCCCTTGCCGGCGGCGCCGGATACCTCCAGCGCGTCCTGGCCATGGCGATGAAGGACGGCGATGTCGAAGTCGCTCTGGCGGCGATTAAAGCCCTCGGTCGGACCACCGGCGCTAAAAACCTTGTCGCCACGGTCGCCGGCGGCGCCCAGCCGCTGGTGACGGCGCTGACTTATCCGTCACGCCGGGTGCGATACCTCGCCGCAGAGGCGCTTGGTTCGGCCCGTCCGCAGAATCGGTTTCCCGGATGGCACCTGGTCGTTCCGGTACTTACCGAAGCCCTTCGCGCCACCGGAACGCCGACTGCCGTCCTTGCCGATCCCGACCTGGCTCACCGAAACAAGGTCAAGGACCTTCTCCGCGCCGGCGGGTGCAATGTCATAGACGACGCCGTTTTCGGAAAGGCCCTCCAGACCGCCCGCGCCGAAGGCGGGCTGGACCTGGTCGTGCTGTCGTCGAATATAACCGCTCCCAACGTTGCCGAGGCGGTGGCTGCACTCCGAACCGAAGCCGTCCTTGCCCGGACACCCGTTATCATCGTTACCTCGCGGGGCGAGGCGGCAGCCGTGAAAAACCTTGCCAAGAGCGACCCCCTCGTCGTAGTCCTGGATGATGAAGGTCTCGATGCCGCCGGAGTGGCTGGGGCGATAAAATCCGCATCGGAAAAGGCCTCCGGCGCCGCGGCGATGGACGAGGCCGAAGCCGCCGAATGGTCCATCCGCGCCGCTCAATGCCTGCGACTACTGGCTATGACGAATAATCCCGTCTATGACCTCACCGATGCGACGAAAAGTCTCATCGCCGCCCTGGGCGACAAGCGCGACCCGGTGCGTGTCGCATCGGCCCAGGCATTGGCGCAGTTCGGCGCCGCCGAGGCGCAGCAGGTGATCGCCGCCCTGTCCGTCGATACCGAAGCGGCCGAACAGACGCGCATCGCCGCCTACGCAGCCTTGAGCGAGTCGGTTCGCCGGTTCGGAAACCAACTTACCGAAAAAGAGGTACAGGCCGTCATCGACGACGTGATGGGCGCCGGTTCGCTGGATATTCGCAACGCTGCCGCTGCGGCGATGGGCGCACTGTCGCTACCGTCGGAAAAAGTCAAGGAACTCATCAAAACCGCCGGGTAACGTTCAGCGATTGTCTTCAAAATATCGCCAGACCGTGATGGCGTAAGAGGCGAAGTTCGCTCCGTCGTCGGGCGGGGTTTGAGCGTCAGGCCCGACGGAGTTCGCTTCCACTGTCCCGTCGTCGGCAATGCCTTCGACCGACCCGTCGCCGAAAAGGACGTTGAACCTCGAACCGTGGCGCCACCCGGCATGGACATTGTAGGTGGTCAGCCCCGGTATTTCCTCCGCCGGTCTGTGATGATCCTGATACCAGAACGTATCGCTCATAATCGCCCCATCGGTGAAGTTCATCGTGCGCTGTTCTTTGTTAATCGGGTGAACCTCTTGGTAGGTCAGGTCGGTCCGGACCATCGGGACGGTCAGCATGTTCGCGCCGAATTGGAACTTTACGCCCCCTGCCGCCTGGGTGTAGATGCCCAGCAGGCCTCGACCCGCCCAGCCGGACAGGGAAGGGGAGGTGCGGAAGACGCCCTGGCTATAGGGCATGCGCAGGCAATAGGTGCTGAACTTTGACGTGTAGGGAAAGTAACTGCTCGCCCCGCCGGTGAGGGACGCATCAGCCCCAGGGCAGATTAAGTGCCCCGCCGAGATGTACCCGTCGGAGACGAGTCGATGGAGATTGACGTTTTTCATGCCCTTTTGGAGGTCGCGGCCGAAGCGATCCGGGTCGCCTTCCTGGCTCCAGCCGCCCCAGTGCCCGCTGAGCGGGAGGTTGCCGCTGTAATCGCTGAAGGCAAAGGGCGGAAGATAATTTTGGTTTCCAACGGCAAATTGCCTCAGCGCCACGCCGACGCCGCGCATCTGCATCGCACAGGCCGACATAGACGCCTGCCGACGCGCCCCCGAAAGCGACGGGACCAGCATCCCAAGCAGCAAAACCAGGATCGCCAGAACTATGAGCAGTTCGGTAAGGGTAAAGCCCCCTTTTCCGCAGACGCCTGCGGCGGGAAACTGCACGGACTTCCTATCCGACCCTCGGCCATCCATGCCCGACCCCATCATATTGTGCCTCAGTCCGTACAGAACACAAAATATCGCTCCATTGCAGCAGTGTCAACTGTTTGTCACCCTTTTTTGAAAATTGTCTCTATTGGAAAAAGGAGCAGGTTTTTGCCGGAAATTATCATCTCGGCGTTTGGCCGGTTTAGAACATGGCCGATGTTTCGGATATCCCTTTCCCCAAAATCACTGGCCACCACCCTGATGGTCGGATATAAAGACGCGCAGTGAGAAATGCGGAATAAAGATACGCGGGGAGTCGTGAATGGCAATCGCCGTACCGGAGCATCCGAAGATATACCACATCACGCACATCGACAATCTGCCCTCGATTGTCCAGGACGGATACCTATGGTCGGATGCACGCTGTCGAGCAACGAACATGAACAGCACAAATGTGGGCATTTCCTGTATCAAGCGGCGGCGAATAGAAGAGCTTGAGGTCAAGTGCTATCCGGACACCAAGGTGGGCAACTACGTGCCGTTCTACTTCTGTCCACGGTCGATCATGTTGTTCATCCAGTATAAGGGCAATCATCTTGATCTGGACTACCGAGGCGGCCAACGGCCAATCGTCCACCTTCAGGCGAATATGAAGGATGCCGTTGAATGGGCTGATTTGAACGGGCGTCGATGGGCGTTCACGGACCGAAACGCGGGAGCCCGCGTCGCCAAGTTCTTCAGCAGCCTGGACAACCTGAACGAAGTCAACTGGGTTGCGGTCGAAGCGATGGATTTCCGTGAGTCAATCATAAAGGAAGGCAAGCAGGCGGAATTCCTTGTGTATGAGTCTTTTCCCTGGGAACTCGTCGAAAGGGTTGGTGTGTATGACGTCGGGATCAAGGCACGGGTCGAAGATGTCCTTGGCTCGGCGGAACATAAACCTCTCGTAACCGTTAAGCAGGCTTGGTACTATTAAGCGGAAGGGTCAGAGCGATGATTGAGATTACCAGAGGCGACATCCTGAAAGCAGACGCCGAAGCTTTGATTAACACTGTCAACTGCGAGGGTGTTATGGGAAGAGGCATTGCCTTGCAGTTCCGGAAGGCATTTCCGGGAAATTTCAAGGCATACAAGGCTCTCTGCGACCACAAGGAGTTGAAACCAGGCAAGGTTTTCATCTACGACCTCAACCGTCTTGAGAATCCTCGATATGTGATTAACTTTCCTACCAAGCGTCACTGGAAGGGTAAAAGCCGCTTGGAATACATCGAATCCGGCTTAATAGCTTTAATTGAGGAAGTCCGCAAAAAGCATATCCAATCCGTCGCGCTACCTCCGCTTGGGTGCGGGCTTGGCGGTTTGCAGTGGGGTGAGGTCCGATCAAGGATCGAAGAAGCCTTTGGGGGCCTTCCGGATGTGCATGTGCTGCTTTTTGAACCCAAAGGTGCTCCGGCAGTGGAGAAAATGGCAAAAGAAAAGAAACCACCTAACATGACGGTCGGCAGAGCGGCTCTTCTGGGCCTGATGCGACGCTACCTCGCTGCATTGATGGATGTTGCAGTAACCCTGCTTGAAATTCATAAGTTGATGTACTTCATGCAAGAAGCAGGCGAAGAATTGAACCTGCGATATAGTAAGGCGAGGTATGGACCTTACGCAGAAAATTTGCGTCACGTTCTTAGCCTCATCGAAGGGTATTTTATCACCGGCTACGGTGATGCGGAGGATGATCCGAACAAACAGATCGAGCTGAATCCTGAAGCTGCCGGTCGGGCTGAAGCATTTCTCAAGAAACATTCGAATACGCGAGCAAGGTTTGACCGTGTGGTTGACCTGATCGAGGGATTCGAAACCCCCTTTGGTATGGAGCTGCTGTCCACGGTCCATTGGGTTGCCGCGCGCGATGGTGCATCGACAGCGAATGATGCTGTTGCCAAAACCTATGCATGGAACGAACGTAAACGGATGTTCAAAGAAGAGCATATTCTCATTGCATGGAATGTTTTGCATAGTAAAGGTTGGTTGAAAAAATAGGGGTTTGTGGTTCTATCAATGCGGCAACTCCCCGGCGGAGAAAACAGATGGCGTACTATCTTGGTATTGACGTTGGGACATCGGGCACGAAGGCGTTGATTATGAATGCCCGCGGGCGAGTGATCGCTACGGCTACGGGTTCTCACACAGTCATCGCGCCTAGACCGGCATGGTCGGAGCAATCGCCTCACCAATGGTGGTCTGCGACTGTCCAGGCCGTCCGCGCCGCTGTCGCCGCCGCGAAAATCGACGGGACGCAGATTTCCGGCATCGGCCTGAGCGGGCAGATGCACGGACTGGTCTGCCTGGATGCTTCGGACAAGCCCCTCCGCCCGGCGATAATCTGGAACGACCAGCGCACTGCCGAACAGGCCGAACAAATCGAACGCCAGGCCGGCGGAAAGGCTGCACTGGTCAGACTTGTCGGAAACGTCGCCATGACGTCGTTCACGCTGACCAAACTCCTGTGGGTCCGCCAAAATGAGCCGGGGATTTATGAAAGAATCCGCCACATCCTCCTGCCTAAGGATTACGTCCGCCTTAGACTGACTGGTGAATACGCCGGCGACGTTTCGGATATGTCCGGCACGCTGATGCTGGACCAGCGGAAGCGCAATTGGTCGGAGGCGGTATTAAAACTCTTCAGGATTGATCGAAACATTCTCCCGCCGGTTTATGAATCGCACGAGATTACCGGTATGGTTGCGGCTCGCGCAGCCCGGCAGTTGGGCCTGGCTGCGGGGACGCCGGTCGTTGCCGGCGCGGGCGACCAGCCGGCAGGCGCTGTCGGCTGCGGCGTCGTGACCGAAGGGCTTGTTTCGGCGGCGATGGGAACCTCCGGCGTGGTCCTGACGCACTCGACGAAATACATAACCGACCCTTCCGGCGGGGTCCAGACGTTCTGCTCTGCCGTTGCGGGCGAGTATTGCATCTTCGGTTGTATCCTATCCGCCGGCGGGTCGGTCCAATGGCTGGGCGAAACGCTCGGTGATTCATACCGGTCGCTTGACCGCCAGGCAGCAAAGGTCGAGGCCGGCAGCGGCGGATTATTCTTCCTTCCTTACCTGACCGGCGAGAGGACTCCGCATGCCGACCCGCTCGCGCGCGGCGGATGGATCGGGATCACCGCCCGCACAACCCGCAGCCAACTTATCCGCTCGGTTATGGAGGGCGCGACCTTCGCGATGAACGACGCGCTGACAATTCTACGCGCCCGCGGCGTCAAACCGAAGCAGATTCGTCTTTCCGGCGGAGGGGCGAAAAGCGCCCTTTGGCGGCAGATGCAGGCAGACATCTACGGTTCGACCTGCGTTACGGTCCGGACGGAAGAAGGCCCCGCCTATGGCGCAGCCATTCTCGCCGCAGTCGGGGTCGGACGATACGCATCCGTCCGACAGGCCTGCAATGCCATTGTAAAGACAACGCGGACGATAAAACCCCACCGGGATGCAAAACGCGCCTACGCCCGCTATTACAGGCAATACCGCCGGCTTTACCCGGCGCTAAAAGAAGAGTTCCCGCGAATGGTCGAATTGTGAGGCTCTTATGGTCAGGAATCGCAGGAAAAAGCGACGTGGATTCTGGGGCTGGTTAATGGGCAAGGAATCGCCCGAACGGGCGCCCGGACCGTCCGCTCCGACCGAACAGGCCGAGGAAGAAACCGGACCGATTCCGCTTGAAGTGCATGACGATTTGTCTCGAACGCCGAATGGTTACTTGCAGAACCCTTGCCCTATATGCGGGGGAAAGGTGTTTCGCTGGGACTGGCTGGAGAGCGGGCTCTACGGGTTGGGCCAAGGAGCCTCCGCTGCAGAGCAGCAAAGGTGGATCAAACTCAAGACACGGTTCGGTGACTTTGTGGGCCTGCGCGCCCGCCTGTGTGAAAACTGTGGACACGTGGACCTGTTTGTCCCGCAAACGGATAAGCAGTAAACCGAAAAGAAAAGACGGTGGAAGATCAATATGACGATTCGAGGGTTTGTTACAATCAGTGGTAAGGCCGACTATTAGAGTGCAATGTGAGCGACGAATTGACATCTGCGCAGCGGAAGTTTCTCCGGTCCGTTGGTCGGACGAAGCAGCCTGAGGTAGCCATCGGAAAGGCCGGTATCAACGAAAGCGTCCTTGCCCACATTCGCGCACAACTGACCCAGTGTGAATTGGTCAAGGTCCGTCTTCCTGCTTCAGACGCAGCCGGACGCGCCGCAACGGCAGATGAAATCGCCTGCGGGACCGGCGCGACGCTCGTGGACCTGGTCGGGCGGAACGCCGTTCTTTATATGCCAAACGACCAACTGCCGGAAAACGAACGCATCCGCCTTCCGGAGCGGTAGTATCGGACGTTCCATAACAATTTCAATAAGCAAATGACGTAACTGTGAAGACAAAAGAGGTCAAACTGCTCTTCGGCAAGAACGGCATGGTCCTTCGCGTACCGGCCTATGCGGTGGTGCTGGAGGGAAAGGACATACCGGCCATCGCCGAACCGGCTTCGGCGGTTTCCGAGGCGATGAGAAATCCCATCGGCTCGCCGCCGCTGGCGGAACTTATCGGCAAAAAACGGCCACGGACGGTGGCGATAACGATTTCCGACATTACTCGCCCCGTGCCGAACAAAGTTTTTCTCCCGCCGATGCTGGATGCGCTCAACACCGCGGGCGTAGCCGATTCGCAGATCGTCATCATCGTCGGCACGGGGATGCACCGGCCCAGCACGCCGGAAGAACACGAAATTCTTCTCGGCGGCGAGATTCAATCGCGCATCGAGGTAATCGACCACACAGCCGACAAACCGGATACGCTGGTTGCGGTGAGTAAAAATCCGCCCGTGTCGGTCAATCGCCGCTTCGCCGAGGCGGATTTCAGGATTGTTACCGGCTACATCGAGTCGCACTTCATGGCGGGTTTTTCCGGCGGGCGGAAGAGCGTATGCCCGGCATTGGTGGACCTTGCCACCATCGAGCGATTCCACGGATACGATGCCCTTGCCGACCGGCGGGCCGATGCCGGCGTCCTAGACGGAAACCCCTGCCACGAAATCGCGCTGCGTGTCGCCCGGACGGTGGGCGTGGACTTTCTTTTCAACGTCGCCATAACTCGCAACAGGGAAATCGCCGGTATCTACTGCGGCGATCTGGAAGCCGCCCATCTGACCGGATGCAAAGACGTGGCCGAATGGACCAAGGCCGACATCGATGGCGTTTTCGACCTGGTCGTTACCAACGGAGGCGGGTATCCGCTGGATGCGACCTTCTACCAGACCGTCAAGGGCATGTGCGGCGCTCTGCCTGCGCTGGGTCCGGATTCCACGCTGCTTATCGTCGCCGGGTGTTCCGAAGGGCTGGGCGAGGATGCCTACGCCGAGTTAATCCTCTCCTACGGCGGCGATTGGAGACGATTCCTGTCCGACATCGCCACAGCCGATCACATCAGGCCGTTTCAGTGGGACCTCCAGATGCGCGCCCGCGTCCTGTCCCGCGTCGGTCTGGAGAAACTCTGGTTCGTCAGCGACGGGATCGAGCAGAAGGTCCAGAAGCAAATCGGCGTAACGCCCATTCTCGGCGCCGGCGCCGCCCGCACCCGCGCCCAGCGGGCCATCGACAAATTTGTTTCCGCCAACCCATCCGCCCGAATCGCCGTTATTCCCGACGGGCCTTACACTATGCTGAGATACGGTGCGAGTCACTCCCCGCGTTCGTCTGGGGGAAGTTCGGGCAGTTTGAGGTAGTAGGCGGCGTTGACGAATTTCAGGGCTCGGATTTCCTCGATAACCGCGTCGGACGGCGCGTTGTCCAGATTAATTGCGATGACGGCCTTCGATGGGTCGGCCTTGCGCGAGAGCGTCATGTCGGCGATGTTGACGCCGCTGTTGCCGAGGATCGTCCCGAACTTGCCCACCACGCCGGGCATGTCGTCGTTGAAGATTATCAGCACGTGCCCGTCCGGCTTCATCTCCACGCGGTATCCGTCGAGGGCGATAATCCTCCCGAAGCGGTTGCCGAAGATCGTTCCGGCGGCCGTTCGGCTCATCTGGTCGGTGTGGACCTCGACTTGCAGAAGGTTCGCGAACTCCCGAATCTTTTTCGATATAATCTGCTCGACGGTAATACCTCGCTGCTCTGCCAGGAGCGGCGCGTTGATGACGTTGACCGGCTGGTCCATGTGCGGGCTCAGCAGCCCCACCAGCAGATAGGTCGTAATGGGCGAGACGTCCATCTCGGAGATCGCCCCGCGATAGACGACCTCGACCTTTGTAATCGCTCCGGGCGTGATACTGGTCAGAATGATTCCTATCCGCGAGGCAAGTTCGGCGTAAGGTCGCAGCAGTTCCGGCAGGGCCTTCTCGAAGCCCGGTGCATTCAGGGCGTTGCGAATCTCTCCGCCGCGGAGCGCCTCGACGAGTTGCTGGGCGGCCTCAAGCGAGACCTGCTCCTGCGCCTCGCCGGTGCTGGCGCCAAGGTGCGGAACTGCCAGGACGCGCGGGTGGGCGATGAGTTTCTTCTCCGCCTCCGATTCCGGCGGTTCGCAGGTCCATACGTCCAGTGCAGCTGCGCCGACCTTTCCCGATTCCAGACCTTCCAGCAGCGCCTCGGTGTCGATAATCCCGCCGCGGGCTGCGTTTATCAGGTACACGCCGTCTTTCATTGCCGCGATCTGCTTGCGCCCGATCATGCCCGTCGTATCGGAACTCTTGGGGACGTGGACGGTTATGTAGTCGCTTCTGCTGCACAGGTCGTCGAGGCTTTTGGTCATCTCGAACGACCCCTCCGGGCACTTGCCTGCGAAAAACGGGTCGTATGCGATGACCTCCATTTCCATCGCCAGCGCTCGCCTGGCGACGGCCTTTCCTATCCGCCCCATTCCGATTACGCCGAGGGTCTTTCCGGCGAGTTGCCTTCCCTGGAACTTTTTGCGTTCCCACTGGCCGCCGGCGAGTGAAACATTGGCAGGGACGATCTTTCTCGACATCGCCAGCATCAGCGCCCAGGTAAGTTCAGCCGTCGAGGTAGTGTTCCCGCCGGGCGTGTTCATCACGATGATGCCTTTGGAAGTGGCGGTCGGAACGTCCACGTTGTCGATGCCGACGCCGGCGCGGGCGATGCACTCAAGATGCCCCGGATTGGCCAATACCTCGGCTGTTATCTGCGCGCCCGAACGGATGATTACCCCGTCGTATTCGCCGATTATTTTCGCCAGTTCTTCCGGCGACAGGCCCGGCCTGACGTCCATCTCGACGTCCTTCTGCTGCCGAAGCCAGTCGATACCAATCTCGCTCAACTTGTCCGCTATCAAGACTTTCATGGCCATAAACTCCTCGGAGGCATTATGCCATATCTTTACCCCGATTCGCCATAAAAGAAAGAAAAGAGCAGCCGTAAAAATCCGAAATTTGCCCCTGGAATTAAAGGGATGGAGATGCCCTGTTGAAAGCATCGAAATGAGGGTGGCACGGTCCCCTGGGGACCGTGTTGTTTGCCTATTTGGGAAAACGCAGTCTCCAAGGGACTGTGCCACCCGCTGGCTGGAAACCAAACGGAACGAAACGGAACGAATGGGAAAGATTCGGAAAGATTGGGAAAGATTGGGAAAGATTCGGAAAGATTGGGAAAGTTTAGGAAAGTTTAGGAAAGTTTGGGAAAGTTTGGGAAA
>CAYUYD010000051.1:0-12062 GCA_964449105.1 uncultured Planctomycetaceae bacterium
GACCATCTGCTTGTCTGTGGCGCCGGCGGGGAATGACCGCACGAAGACCACGACGGGTCGGTTCTCTGCCTTGGCCTTTACCAGGGCTGCGTCTATATCGCCGGACCAGCCAAGCATCGGACCTCGAAACTGTATGTAACCGACGATAATCCCGGCCAGGAGAATCGCCAATAAAAAGCAGCGCTTTATCCACCGCTCGGCGGGAGTTGATTTTGACTTTTTTTGGATTGCTTTTTCGTTCATTCAGGGATGCTCCATAAATAATATGCCGTCAAGTATAGTAGGGCGGGGTTGATCCGTACAGCGCGACTTGCGTAAGATAGTCTGCGGGGGTATATTCGCCACTGATGCAACTGATGGAAGAATACTAAGTTGATTGCAAAAAAGATTGAGAAAAATAGCGGGATTTTACAATTTTATTAAAAGAAGAAGAAAAGGAAAGATAGCGGGATTTCGGGGATTACAGGATTATGGGGATTGGGTTTCTTCTGTTTCTTTTAGTAGAATTAAAATCCCTGGAATCCTGTAATCCCTGAAATCCCGCTATTCTTTCTTCTTCTTTCAGCAAAAATTAGAATCCCTATTTAGAAGTCTTTCAAGGATGGAGAAAATTATGACGGCATTATCCCAGACGGACCCTGAAGCCTACGATATCATTCAGGCAGAAAGCGACAGGCAGCACGGCACGCTTGAACTTATCGCATCGGAGAACCACGCATCGGCGGCGGTGCTTGAGGCTACAGGGTCGGTGCTGACAGACAAGTACGCCGAGGGATACCCGGGGCACCGTTATTATCGCGGCTGTCTTCAGTCCGACCGGGCGGAGCAACTGGCGATCGACCGCGCCAAGTCGCTCTTCGGCGCCGAGCACGCCAACGTCCAGCCTCACTGCGGCACCAGCGCCAACATCGCCGTGTACATTGCCGCACTCGATCCCGGCGATACGATTATGGGGATGAACCTGTCGCACGGCGGGCATCTTTCCCACGGGCTTGGGCTGAATTATTCGGGAATATATTACAATGCCGTCTTTTACGGAGTCGATAAGCAGAGCGAACTGCTCGATATGGACGCTGTGCGCGATTTGGCGCTGAAGACCCATCCTAAGATGATAATCGCCGGCGCGTCGGCGTATCCGCGAACGATCGATTTCGAGGCATTCGGGGAAATTGCCGCCGAGACGGGCGCGTACCTTCTCTGTGATATCGCCCACATTGCCGGACTGGTCGTCGGGCGGGTGCATCCCTCGCCCGTACCTCACAGCACCTTCGTAACGACCACGACGCACAAGACGCTTCGAGGCTGCCGAAGTGGGATCATCCTCTGCAAAAAGGAATGGGCCAAAAAGGTGGATTCCGCCGTCTTTCCGGGCCTGCAGGGCGGACCTTTCATGCACCAGATAATCGCCAAGGCCGTCGCCCTGGGCGAAGCGGCCAGACCCGAATTCGCCGATTATGCAAGACAGATCGTTGCAAACGCCAAAGCCCTGGCAGAGACGCTGATGGAGAAAGGCTGGCGACTCGTAACAGGCGGGACGGACAACCACCTTATGCTTGTGGACCTTCGCAGCCGGGATGAAAACCTCACCGGCCACGCCGCATCCGGCGCACTTGCAGCGGCGGGACTGGTGTCGAACAAGAACGTAATCCCGTTCGACCCCCGCCCGCCGATGCAGACCTCAGGCCTGCGATTCGGAACGCCCGCACTCACCACTCGCGGAATGAAAGAACCACAAATGCGACAGGTAGGCGAGTGGATAAATGAAATCCTCGCCGACTACGACAACGAAGACCTCATCGCGCGAATCGGTAAGGAAGTTCTGGAAATGTGCGATGCGTTTCCTGTTCCGAACCAGGAAAGATCGTGAGACCGGATCATTGGTGGGTGGCACGGTCAAGTTGGAGCGAAGCGGAAACTTGGCCGTGGCAGGCTTTCGACACGGCCAAGCTCCACTTCGTTCCGCTTGACCGTGCCACCCGGCACAGGTGAACATGCGTAACATTTATCGCATTCTGGACGCCAACTTCAATCGCGCACGCGAGGCGCTGCGGGTGATCGAGGACTTTGCGCGATTTGTCCTGGACGATGCGGGTCTTTCATCGTCGGCCAAGGACATGCGAAGCAGGCTGCGCTGGGTCATGGAGCGTTTTCCCGCCGATGCGATGCTTGCCGCCAGGGACACCCCCGGCGACGTCGGCACGACGATAACGTCGGCTACCGAAGCCGATCGCCCGAACGCCGCCTCCGTCGCCACAGCCGCCTGCAAACGCCTCACCGAGGCGCTGCGTACGCTGGAGGAATACGCCAAGCTCGCCGATCACGCCTCGGCATGCGAGTTCGAGTCAATGCGGTATGCCGCATATACGCTGGAGCAGCGGCTGGCGCTGCGTCTGGCGGGAAGCGAGAGGTTTAATGCGGTCCGGCTTTACGTCCTTCTGACGTCCCGTCTGTGCCGGTCGGACCCGGTAGCGACGGCCCATGCCGCTATCGCCGGGGGGGCAGACTGCATCCAGATCCGCGAGAAGGAGATGCCGGACGGGCAGTTGCTTACCCATGCCTGCCGGATACGGGAAATCACACAGTCAGCCGGCGTGCTGCTGATAATCAACGACCGTCCTGACATTGCCGCGATCGTCGGCGCTGACGGGGTTCATCTCGGTCAGGACGACCTTCCGGTCGCCGACGCCCGCCGACTGTTGCCGACCGGTGCGATTATCGGTCTGTCCACGCACAACATTTCCCAGGCCCGCGCCGCTGCGAACACAGGGGCCGATTACATCGGCGTCGGACCGATGTTCCCCACCGCCACAAAAGACGCCGGACCTGTCGCCGGTGTAGCGTACCTCCGGGAAGTGATCGCCGAGATCTCGCTGCCCCACGTAGCCGTCGGCGGAATCACATCCGGGAATGTCGGCGAACTGATCGCCGCCGGCGCTCGCCGCGTCGCTGTTTGCTCCGCCGTCATCGCCGCCGCCGATCCCGCAGCCGCCGCCGCGGAAATCAAAAGGCAACTCACCATGTAGCGCCATGTTGCGATAAGTTCCGGACTACGGACTATTAAAAAAAAAGCGGGCGGCAGGCACGTGGCGAGCGGGGGGAGACTCGCCGGGGTTCACGCCTGACCGCCCGAAGGTTAGCAAAAGCCTCACTACCTCAACACAACATCCTACATTTAATTCTACACGTCCGCAATAGGCCCGGTTCAAGAAAGGTGAATTATTTGTTTTGCTCCTCCCGTTGCCGCCTTTGCTCCGGCAGGACTACTTTGTGTAGAGTTTCTCCTTCACCGTTGGAGTCCGCCGCGGGTAAGGATGCCGGCTGCCAGCCAAACCGTATTTCTTAATCGTCCGGCGGACGCTGTCATACTGAACCAGCCAGGCCTGCTCGCTGTACCCGCCGCCGAGGCACATTACCACCGGGATACCTTCATGCACGCAGCGGTCAATTACCATCGCATCCCGCCGGACGATGCCGTCGCTCGTCATTTTCAACCTCGCCAGCGGATCGCCGGCGAGCGTGTCGCAACCGGCCTGGAGAAATACAATATCAGGTTTGGCCTCTTTTATTACCTTCGGCAGATACTCCGCCAGCAGGCGAAGATACTCCTCGTCGCCGGCGCCTGCGGACAGTTCCACGTCGAGGTCGGATTTTTCCTTTGGGATCGGATAGATATCGCCTTCGTGCATGGAGAAGGTAAAAACGCTGTCATCTCCGGCGAAGATGACGGCCGAGCCGTTGCCCTGGTGGACGTCGAGGTCCACGATGAGCGCCCGCTTGACGAGTCCGTCCTTCTGGAGCGCGCGGATGGCGATGGCCATGTCAGCATAGACATTAAAGCCTCCACCGGCGTCCGGCTTGGCGTGGTGATACCCGCCGGCGAGGTTAATCGCGATGCTGTGCTTCAGCGCAAGCCGACCGGCGAGGATCGTCCCGCCCGTGGCGTAGCGAAAGGCGTTAAGTACGGCTGCATCGACAAGCCCCGCCGGTGCAGCCGCCACGATCGGGGCCTCAAGATACCGCGCGACCGTCTTCGAGTTACCCAGACTAGCCAGGAACTCCGGGCTGTGGACGAGCAGGATTTGCTCGGTCGTAACGGCTTCGGGGACGAAGACGTCTTCGGGGCGGAGCAGGCCGTTGGTATTAAGGGCCAGGTAAATCTTGGCATACTTCTGGATGTCGAAGGAGTGCAGTTTTTCCAGCCCGCCGACGTTTATCTGATAATGCTTGGAATAGACGACGGCCACGTTATTGTTCATCGCCCTGCCCTCCCTTGGCTGTTTGACAGCCCGGAACGACCTGGGCGGATAGACGCACCCGATAATCGCAAGAATGACACCGCCGACCACTGCCAGGATTATCCGCCTCCGCTTCCGCGATTGTCGTTTCTTCACAGCAACATCTCCCATGCTGCTTCAGCCCCGCCCGTAATAGGCACGGAGGAAATCTTCCCTGGAAATGCTCGCTTGCGTGCAGATCATCCGCAGGGTCGAGCCTTTGATCGTACGGTGGGCCGGTATGGTCAGAGGGGTCGTTCCGCCGTCGGGTTCCCGTCGGCGCATCTGGATGTGTTCTCGGTCCCGGATCAGTTCGAAGCCTAGTTTTTCCAACGCGAGGATTACCTTTCGTTTTGGCGCATCTCGCGGAAACTTCCCCATTAGATGGCGACCTCCGCCTCGGCTATAAACGCCTCAATTGCGGGACTGTCGGGCTGAAGACTGTCGGGCCCGAACTCCCGCAGGTGCGCCTGAATCGCCGATTTTACGTCGGACAGGGCCTCCTCGTAGGTGTCGCCCTGACCGACGACCACGCCCTTCATCCCAAGCGGATAAGCGCTATAGCCGTCCTCGGCGTGTTCGATAATTACCTTGATGCGGCTGGTGGCGTCTTTATGGGTTGCTTTCATAATAAATTCCTGGATTGAAGTGCGGTTTCTCTTGTCTCTAAAATCATAATACCGTTCGGACAGACCGGAAGCAAGATTCGCCCGGTTCTGTTTTCACGTATAATACTCCCAATGGCGTCGAAACGCGAGAATGTGCTGGCGAGGCTGCGGGACAAAGCGGCGTCGCTGCCGACCGGGCCGGGGGTGTACCTGTTTAAGGATTCGGCTGGGCGGGTGCTGTACGTCGGAAAGGCAAAATCGCTCCGTTCGCGCGTGAGCAGTTATTTTCAGCTGGCAGCCGACCTGACGGCTTCGCGCGGGCCTGACATCGCCCGAATGGTTGCCGAACGGGTCGCCGAGATTGACGTGCTTATCTGCGACAGCGAGGTCGATGCCCTGCTGCGTGAAAACCGCCTGATAAAGGACATCCAGCCGCCGTTCAACGAACGGCTTAAGGACGGCAAGAGTTACCCCTATCTGCAAATCCGCACGTCCGAGGCCTTCCCGCGCGTGGAAATCACACGCAAGCCGATGACGAAAGGCGTGAAACTCTACGGACCATTCGTTTCGGTAACAGACCTGCGTGCGGCAATTCCGCTGCTCCAGCGAGTCTTCCGCTTTCGCACGTGCAAACTGGACATAACCGACGGCGACGACAAGCGGCTTTTGTTCCGTCCCTGCATACTGAACACCATCAAGCAGTGCAGCGCGCCATGCGCAGGGCGGATTTCCAAGGCCGACTACCGCTGCGACATCGGAAACCTCCGTCGATTTATGGAATCAAAGGGAGCTGTCGTTTCCCGCCGACTGAAGAAGGAGATGGAACAGGCCTCCGATTCGCTCGATTTTGAACGGGCGGCGACACTGAGGGACCAACTCGGCGCTCTGGAGGGCCTTCAGAAGCGCGGGCTGGTGGCAGAGCACCCCCAGCCGGAGGTGTTTTATGTGGACCCGGCTGAGGGATTGGCCCGGCTGGGAAAATTGCTCGGAAGGGACTCGCCGCCGCGGACAATAGAGGGCATCGACATCGCCCACCTCGGCGGGGGGGAAACCGCCGGTTCGCTGGTGTGCTTCATCGACGGCAGACCTTTCAAGGGCGGATACCGGCGTTACAAAATCCGCACAGCCCTGGCGGGCGACGACTATGCAGCCATCACCGAGGTTGTAAGTCGGCGGTACAAGCGGGCAGGCAGGGATGAGGAACTGTTTCCCGACGTGATTCTCATCGACGGTGGAAAGGGACAGCTGTCGGCGGCAAAGGAGGCGTTGGAGCAGCTGCCCGTCGCGCCGCCGGCGATGCTGTCGCTGGCGAAGCGCGAGGAACTGGTCTATATCCAGGGCCGGTCCGGAGCAGTAAGCCTGAAACGCAACGACCCCGCCCTGCGGTTGCTTCAGAGTGTCCGCGACGAGGCACACCGATTCGCACAGGCATATCACCATATTCTGCGACGACGCAAAACACTGGGAAAAACCCAATCGGTCCGCAGCCGCCGAAAGGGTTCTTAAAAATCGCCGGCCTGTTTATTAAAAAAAATTTACGACCGGCAATATCCTATGCCTGCCTGCGTTTATACCAACAGAACAGCAACAGCACGAACGATGACAGGTGAAAACGCGTTTAGTCTATAGCCCCAAAGGGGCAAATCGTGGGCTGCGCCAAAAAGGCGCCTTTTAGGAGAACTGTCATGAAGAAGCGAAGGATTGTGATGATTTGGGCAGGCATGGCCGTCGTATCGGTATTGAGCCTCGCCGCTCTGGCCGAACCGGCGCAGGATGCGCCCCGGAAAAGGGGAGCCGAACCTGACAAGGTTGCCCGTGAGGCCGGCGAAATCAGCCGCTGGCTTATCGAGCATCCGGATCAGGCAGAGCGGATTCTCCTTAATTTGCGCAAGCAGCGGGCCGAACGCGCTGCCGCTCCGGCGCCCCGTCGCCCAGACAAGGCGGAAACGGCAAAACAGCCGGGACGGGGTAACGCTCGACAGATGAACCGCCCGGAGCGGGAAGAGACGGGGCGGCTCCCTGGGCCTCAGCGCGAGCAGATCGCTCGACGATTCGAACGTGGGGCGGAGGCAGGGAAGCCCGTCCGACGCGGCCCGGATAGGATGGACCAGCCCGGGATGACCCCAAGGCGCATTTTGCCCCAGATAGGGCAGCGATTGCGCGAGGGTTTTCAGCAGCGGCGCTCCGTTGAGAAAGGAAAAGTCGATGTTCAGATAGACCGTCGTCAGCCGACTCGTCCGGACCAGGAAATCGCCCAGCGACTCGACCGCCTCGAAGCGATGGTCAAAAGACTCGCCGCGCAAATTGAAAACCTGCGCAAAGGCGAAACCCCTCAACGTGAAGGCAGAGCCATGAGGCGCGGAGGCGAAGTACCTCAACGTGAAGGCAGAGCCATGAGGCGCGGAGGCGAAACCCCTCAACGTGAAGGCAGAGCCTTCCGGCGATAACTGGAGAAAATCGAACGCGACGAGGATTAACTATAACCCTCGACTCCTTACATATGGTGCGGCGGGACAGAAGGACAGGGTCCCGCCGCACTATATATATTAAAAAAACGCCGAACGGCAGGAAAATCGATCGCGTTCAGCGCACCTTCTTCTTCGCCGCCAATAATCCGACCTCGTAGAGCAGGTACATAGGTACGGCCATGGCAACCATGCTCAGCCAGTCCGGCCCGGGGGTGATTAAAGCAGAGATGAACATGATCGCCAGAAGGACATGCCGTCGGAAGCGTCGCATCGTTTCGATGGGCACAACGCCGCTGCGGACGGCGAACAGAACCACCAGCGGTGTCTGAAACGCCAGGCCGAAGGCAAGCGACAGGACCGAGACAAAGTGGAGATACTCGCTCAGTCTCAGGCATGGTTTGACGAGGCCGGCGCCGTCGGCGGGTGCGGTGGTAACGACTCTCTCGCCGAGCCAACCAGACCACCAACTCGGCGGGGCGGGGAAGTTACCCTCGGCAAAGAGAAGGAAGAACCTGATTACCAGCGGCGCGACAATAGCGAAGAAAAACGCCACGCCGCCGACGAAAAGTCCGATACTCGGGATGAGGTATCGCATGACGGTCCGCCGCTCACGCCGGTATAGCCCGATGGCGACGAATCGCCACGCCTCCCACAGTATGTAAGGTCCGGCCAGGATCGCGCCGGTGACCAGACAGAGGCGAATCAGCGTAGTGAACGCCTCGGACGGGGCGAAGTAATACAGGGGCGGAGGGGTGCCGCCGGTCGCCACCGACAGCGGCCAGGCGAGTACGCCGAACAAGGCCCGGCGAAAGATGAAGCAGACTACCACGCCGACCGCCATACCCGCCATCGCCCGCAGCAGGTGCCGGCGCAACTGCTCGACGTGCTCGCCGGTGGTCATTTTAATGTCGTCGTCGGGCATATTCTAAAGTAAATGACTAATTCCTAATGACCAATGACTAATGATGAATGTTAAATGATAAATGAAAAATGTCAAAATCCGCTCCGGAACGTTTCCTGTTTTTCCGGGGCATCCTTCATTTATCATTTAGCATTTATCATTTAATTTTATCATTTCTCCGATGGTTTTGTCGTCGCTTTTTCTTCGGAGAGAAGTGCTTCCACAGCCGCCTTGTCCCACTTTTTCGCCAGGACCAGCGGCGCGACGTAAGTAGCGACGAAGTAGCGAGCGCCGCTGGTGATATGGCCTCCGGTGTGGCCGGTGCGGGCCATCCGTTTATGCCAGGCTATCTGGAAGAGTTTACCGTACAGTCCCTCATGCTCGGGGCTGGCGGGCACGTCGAACCCGACCATACCGGCAGATGAGGTATGCTCGCCGTCCATCGTGCCCAACGTCATCGTTCCGGCGCCGAGAAAAACCCAGTCCTCACGGGAGAAAAAACTGACGATGCCCCGCTGCGAGTTGCGCAGCGAGGTGTCCAGCAGATAGCCCGGGCTTAGCGAGGCAGACAGCAGGATAAGCCCGTCGATGCTATTGTCGGGCGGCAATGCCTCGGCGACCCAGACGGCCATCGCGCCGCCGCCGCTGTGCCCGATGAGAATCACAGGCCGCTCAGGATAGGACATCTGATACCGCGTAATACGGTTGGCGATGCCCTCCGCCTTGTGGCGATTGCGCTGCTCGTCGCGAAGGTTAATAAGATACGCCCCCGGCATTGTCCAATCGACAAGTTCGATTGCGCAGTGGACGCCGGCGTCGGCCAGTCCCCAGCAGATGTCCTTGTTAATCCGACTTTGTCCCTCGATACCGGTCAGAACCAGCACCAGCCCGCGGTCCAGTCGCTCCGGCGTAACGAACGGCTGGGAAGGCGTACAACCCGTCAGGGCCACCGACGCCAAAACAACCCCGTAAATTAAATGCCTGATCCCTGGTCCCAAGTCCCTAATCCCTGTCTTTTAAGCCCATTGTATGGTCGGTCCGCCTTTGACGACTTTCCCCGCCAGCCAGCAGCGTTCGCCCGCCTTTCGCAGGCGAGTCATTATCGGCGCCACGCAGGCAGATGAAACCACCATCATAAAGCCGACGCCCATATTGAACACGCGGAACATCTCGGCCTGGTCCACGGGTCCGGACTTTGCGATTAACTCGAATATTCCCGGCGGGGTCCACCCGGAGCGTTTCAACCTGGCCGTCATGCCTTCCGGAAGCACGCGGGGAAGGTTTCCGGGAATTCCGCCGCCGGTGATGTGCGCCATTGCCTTGACAGGCCGCTGCCTCTTGTAAGCCCGCAGTACGTCGAGGACGGCCCTGGCGTATATCCGCGTCGGCGCGAGCATGGCTTCGGCGACCGTGGCGCCTTCCAGTTCGGGGGGAGTGTCGGCGAGTTTCAGCCCCGCCTTCTCGAAGACCACCTTTCGCGCCAGCCCGTATCCGTTGGAGTGCAGCCCGCTCGACGCCAGGGCGATAATCGCATCGCCGGCCTTGACGTCCGAACCGTCGATTATCCTGTTCCGCTCGATCACGCCGACGGCAAAACCGGCAAGGTCGAACTCTTTGGGTTTGTAGAAATCCGGCATCTCGGCAGTCTCGCCCCCCAGCAGGGCGCAGCCGGACTGGACGCACCCTGCGGAGATGCCCGCGATGATGTCGCGCATCCGGTCCGGGTCGAGCAGTCCGACGGCGATGTAATCCAGGAAGAATAAAGGCTCTGCCCCGACGCAGATGAGGTCGTTGACGTTCATCGCCACCAAATCTATCCCGACCGTGTCGAGTTTCCCGGCCTGGAACGCGACCTTCAGTTTCGTGCCCACCCCGTCGCAGCACGACACCAGTATCGGGTCGCGGTAGTTCTGCCTGAGGAGTTTTTCTTTGAAGTCGAGGCTGAAAAGTCCGGCGAACCCGCCGATCGTTCCGACGACGCGCGGGGAGTAGGTCTTTTCGACCAGCGTGCGGATGCCTTCGACCATCGCATCGCCGGCGTCGATATCGACACCGGCTTCCTTATAGGTCATCGGCGCATTCGCCGACCGCTGCTTCTTTAAAGCCTTCTTTGCCATGAGCGATATGATAACAAAGGCAGCGAGAAAAACAACGGCCTGGAATAACAGGCCTGCGCTTCGTACGTGTTTAGCTCCCGCAGGGGCGATCGTTTTTAGCCCAGACCGGAAGGTCTGGGTTTGAAGGACGCGCATCATTTCCAGCCCCGGCGGGGCGATCGTAAACACTTTATGTTGGTTTGTGCGGAAGAACCTCGAACTTCAGTTCGTTGGAGATCAATGTCCCATCGAACTTGCGAAATTTTACTCCATTCAGATTAGTATAGATGCCGGGATCGCCTTTGACGATCATCTTGAGCCTGTGTACACCGGGCGTCAGCTTAAGGCCATACGCCAGTTTCAATTCGCCAAAGAACGGGAAGGCGAGGACATGCCCATCAGGTACCCCCGTGCTGTAAACGGGGACGGGCTGGCCGTCGATTTCGATCCGGACGTGCGAGGGGGAGTTGCCTCGGTCAATCCAGAGAATGTCAGCGTGTTTCTTGTCGGATTCGGCTTGGAAGAAAAAACACACCTGCCGGCCCGAGTCGAACCGCCCGAAGGGTATGTAGATGCGGCAGCGAGCGCCTTTGACCATAGGTCCCCACTGGGGCAAGGGCTGCAGAGCCGGGACGGGAAGGTTCTTCGCCACGGTCAGATTCTCCATCCCGGCGTCCGTAATGGTCCACAGGACGATCCGGGCCACCGGCTTAGGCGAAAATGGATACTTGCGGCGAATACGGAACTTGAAGGGCAGCCCTTGCTTTTCAATCCGCTTGCAGACCCATGGTCCGTCAGGACTGGGCCATTCCAGGTCCGCGTCCAGCGACTCGCCGTCCTTTTCCAACAGCTGTACCGACCCAGGTAGAAAGACGCTCTCTTTGCCCGGGCGAACAAAGATGTATCGCGGCCTGTTTGTCAGATTCACCAGCCGGGCCTCAACGGTCAACCATTCCTCCAGGCGAGTAACGGTTGCTCGAACGGCCAGTTCGTCCAGGGGCGGCTTTTCGGCCTGGGGCGGTGGGATAGTCAGCCACGTCCAGGACTTGACAGGGATGAATGAATCTTTGCTCGGACGGTATCCGGCTGAAACGGCAAGCTCATATTTCCCGGGTTTGAGCGGCACGCCGGACCAGACAAAAGGCGCGGCCTCGCTGGGCTGAAGGCGAATCTTCTGGGCATAGAAGAGTGTCCTCTGTCCCTCGGCCAGCGACGATATGAAGGTCCAGGGTTGCTGCATGTTGTAGTGGTACGCCAACTGTTTGCGCGTGTAGCCGGTCCCGAAAGTGGTGTCTGCCTCATCAGGATGATCCACGTGATGGTACTGTCCCAGGCCGTAACTGATGTAGTCAGCGTCGAATTCCACCGGTTTCTTCGTAATATTCTTGAAGGTATAGATGATGTCCACGGTTCCCGCACCCGCCGAGCCGGGTGCGACGATTCTGATTTCGCTCTTGAGCGGACCAAGTGGCAGTTGCCTAATCTTGCCAATTTGCTCAATTATGGCTGGCCCGGGGTTGATAGGTTGATTGGCCCGGACAACCTCCATCTGAACGTACTTGCCGTCATAGGCTGCAAGGTTCTTCTTGAGTTTCTGCGGGACGATGAAAAACAGGAATCTACCAACGCCTGCACCGTTGACGTGGTAGTAGCCGCTAAACATCCCCTTGGTGGGCAGGATTTCCCCCGAAGTTTGTCCCAGCGGAGCCAAGATC
>CAYUYD010000052.1:0-11852 GCA_964449105.1 uncultured Planctomycetaceae bacterium
GTAGCCAAAAAGGCCAAAAAGGCTCGCCCAACTGCTCGACCAGCACACTCGCAATCCCGGCAAGCCGGGACGCCCTTGCGGCATGCCCGTGGGAGGGACACGGGCGTTCGATTGCCGCTGCTCCCGACATAAGGGAGCCAGTAGTGCGCCTGGTCGATTGGAGAAAGCGTTTTCCTTGAAGTGATGAGATTGGGCCTTCGTGGGCAGGCCCGGCAGGAGGATCGGCGGGGCGCAGGCCCCCGCTCTTCGTCAGAGACGAGGAGCGGGGAAGGGGCCCCAAAACGCGGTGTACCGCGTTTGGGGAACCCCGATGCCTGCCATCCCCTATCCACAGATCGTTCGACGCACTGACGCCTTTTAATTGGGCTTCGGGCGGTGTAGTCCCGACGAGTCGGGATGCCGGCTGAAGCATTTGCCATTGGCACGAAGCGCCTGGTTGGGCGGCAGCGGCCGGCTTATCAGGTAGTGCGGTCAGGTCGTCACCGATCGTAGGTTCTATTGTTACAATTACTGCTGACACGTGCGATTCCTTTTCTTCGCGCCCCTCTGCGGGGGGCTTGGCACGGGTTCACATAAGGGACTGCCCCAGCGGGCAGCGCCTCAATGCTTTGCTATGTCATGTCTTTCGTGATGCCTCTTGAGGCCGTCCGGCCTTCTTCCCTTGAGCGGCTTTAACTGCCACCAGGCCCGCTCCCTTGCACAGGCTGCAAGGCAGGTCCGCCTCATGCTCTCTCCCGTCGCCGCCGCACTGGGGACACCGAGTGGTTGGACCGGGCAATGTGATAACGCCCGTGCCCCTGCACGCCGAGCACGTCAGCCGCGTGTGGCGCTGCCTGCCTGTGCCTTTGCAATAGAGACAGGCAACGTAGGGCGTTCTCACCTCGACGGTCTTGTGGCCTTTGCAGACCTGGCAATTGGAGATTTCTGAGAGAATCCCATACGGGTCCCTGCCCGTGCCTTTGCAGAATGCGCATTTCACCCGCCGCGGCGGGACGGCCTTGTCGGCGGGTCTTGCGTTTCCAACCTGTTTGTGCTCCCGAAGGGGCATGTTGCCTGCGACTGACTTCATGGCTTTCTCCTATCTGTCTGCGAAACCGCTCGCGGTGGCACAGACTTTCCAGTCTGTGCCTCTTGCGTTGGTGGCACAGGTTTTCAACCTGTGTTGCTTCGTCGGTTATTAGGCGTGCACAGGTTGAAAACCTGTGCCACCAGGCGGACAATCGAGGGCCTACGCCACCTTTCGCCCTTGCCTCTTGCCGCTTTTTCTTGTCCGCTTTGGCGTTGCCTTCCGGGCAGGCGTACCGGCGGCTGCTGTGCCGCTGGGAGCCCGCGAACCGCCGCCGCGAACTGTGCTGAGCACGTCGCGCCAACCGGCGGCACGTTGCCGCGAGGCCTTAGCGAACTGATTCAGCGTTGAAGCAACCTCAGCTCTCAACTCAGCGTTGGCCTGGCTTGTATCCGCCATGAACTCGTGCGTCTGCGCACGCAGATTGGCGTTGGCCTTGCTCGTGTCCGCCATGAACTTGTCAGCCTCTGCCAGCACCTGGTGCGTTTGCGCCTTCAATTCGGCGGTTCCGGCATGGTGCTCAGACAGCATCTGCTGATCCTCGGCCTTCAAGCCGGCGACATCCTTGCGGATCCCTCCCATCATCTGATGGGTCTCGGCCTTCAAGCCGGCGACATCCTTGCGGATACCTCCCATCATCTTGTCGGCGTCGGCCAGCAACTGATGGGTCTCTGCCTTCAATTCGGCGGTTCCGGCATGATGCTCAGACAGCAACTGATGGGTCTCGGCCTTCAATTCCGCGTTGGCGGCGTTGGTGTCCGCCATGAACTTACGGGTCTCGGCCTTCAATCCCGCGATGAGACTCTTGCGTCCGTCCTTCATAGCCTTCATTTCGTTGCCCAGATTTCCATAATCATTGTTTGACATTGTTTTTCTCCTTCTTCTTTCCTTAAAGGTTCTGTGAAAACCGTCCTATGCGACCAGCCGTTGCCACCTGAGCGCGGCGTTGCGGCCGGCCGATTCGCACATTCCAAGCAGGGCCGCCAGCTCCGCGGACACCCGCGAATCCCTACCGACAAGCCTCTGCGCTACTATCTTCAAGTCGTCGATTTTGAGTCTTTCACCCCGCATTAACAGCCTTGACAATGCGGTTACGATTTTTTCCTGCTCTATGTGAACCTGTCGCAGAGCCGCGACGATCTCCCCCACGCCGTCATCCTTCTCGCTGAGCAGTCGCTGCTTCAGAGCGGGCCAGGTCTTGACCGCCTGGGCCATGTCGGAGGTTTTTGTAGAAAGCATCTCCCGGACCTCTTCGATGACCGTTTCCCGCCCGGAGCGGTATCCGTTCACCAGCGCAGATAGAGACTCTCGGGTTCTGCGCCGGTCCGCCAGGACCTTGCCGAAGATCGCGTTGAAATCAACATGACGGAGAGAATGCATTTTGGCACAAAGTTTCCTGAGATGATCGATGACCTCATCCTGCTCCGCGTAGAGGCCGTCCAGCAGGCCCGCGGCGCGCTCCATATAGCCGGCCAGGGTCTCCACCCAGCCTCGATACGTCTCGACAATGTGTTGGACTGAGGGCGTTTCCTGAGATGTCTGCATGTCTATCGTTGTTTCCGTCACGTCTGCGCTCCTGCGAATTATTTCTTCCTCGTTCGGGATGGGAGATACGCCCGTGCATATCATTGGGCAAGGGTCACAAGGAGCCCGCCCTTCACGGGGATATCTTCCATCCTGCCAAGAACCATCGCCGCGAGGGCGAACGGTCCTTGTCCTCGCTGCTTACGCAGCGGTCTCCTGCGACAGCAGCCCGACGGCCTCGGCGTACTTCAGGAACGTCTCGACGCCGGCGACCACAACTCGGGCCTCGACCGCCAACAGCTCTATCCCGACAAGGGAGACGCGAACCCATGCATCGATCACGATGCCCTTGTCAAGAATGCGGTCAATCACTTCCACCAGACTCGAACTACCAATTGCTTTTTCTACGGCCATGATTTTCTCCTTATGAAAAGTGGCCATTAGTTTCGGGGGGAACTATTCCCCCCTTCCTGTTCCGTCCCAACAAGGGACAAGATTCGGTCAACACGATCCGCCACGGGCGGTCGTGCGTGTGTTTGCGTGTGATAATGGATAGCGGTGAAGAAAAAGACTGGATTCTGATGGAACGGAAGGAGGCGGGCCGCGCATGAAACCAGCCGGGTTCTGCCCGGCCGGCATGCTTGCCCCCAGGGGGCTTGCTTATTCCCGACTGAAGTTTATTGTCCCGCACAGGAGGATCCTTTGCCGCGTGGCTTGCATTGCCTTTGCGGCTCTGAATCCCCGACCCTGTTACTGCTATCTATCGGCAGGCAATGGAGGGCACTTAAAGAAATTCGAAGAAAAAGAAAAAAAAAGAAAGAGAGCGGGATTACAGGGATTTTAAGATTACGGGGATTTTTCTTTTGTTATTTTAAAATCCGGTAATCCAGTAATCCCTATAATCCTGCTATCTTTTTTTCCGTAGAGGGCGATGAAAAAAAGCGGCCGTCCCATACGGGACGACCGCGATTACAGGCATTCGTCCCCGCAAGGTGCGCAGCATCCTGCGGAGATGAGCAATCGATTAGAAGATTCAGGGTCGGGGATTCTTCCTTTCGATTGTTTGCATGCCTGTTGTTCCGTTGGCATCCGGCGACGATTTATCTTTTTTCCGAACCATCCGTCTTGGTCCTTAAACCCGCTGCCGTTCGATGAGTTCCTGTGCTTTTTCCACGTGCTTCCTGCTGATCATGAATCCCCCGTAGTTCTTGGTTTCGCCGGGGTGGGCTTCAAGGTATTCGCGGATCGCCAGCAGCGCGGCCTTGTTGCAGATGCCGGCCAGGTCCGCGCCGGAACATCCTTCCGTGGCTTTGACCGTTGCCTGGAGGCTTACCCCTTTGGCAAGGGGTTTGCCGCGCATGTGTATCTCTAGGATCGCCAGCCGCGAGGTCGCGTCGGGCATTGGCAGTTCCAGCAGCAGGTCGAACCTGCCGGGCCTAAGAATCGCCGGGTCGAGGATGTCCCGTCGGTTGGTTGCGCCAAGCACGACCACGCCCTTGAGATCCTCGATGCCGTCCAGCTCGGTCAAGAACTGGCTGACGACACGCTGTGTCACGCCGCTGTCGCCGGCGCCGCCCCGGACTGGGACGAGGCTGTCAATCTCGTCAAAAAACAGGATGCAGGGCGAGGCCTGGCGGGCCTTGCGAAAGACCTCTCGGACGCCCTTTTCCGAGGCTCCGATCCACTGGCTCAGCAGTTCCGGGCCTTTGACGGAGATGAAGTTGACCTTGCTTTCGCGGGCAAGCGCCTTGGCGAGCAGGGTCTTGCCCGTCCCGGGAGGCCCGGTCAGGAGGATTCCCTTGGCCGGTCGCGTGGCTGCAATCTTGAAGAGTTCGGCATGCTGAAGCGGCCACTGGACCGTCTCGGTCAACTCCCGCTTGATCTCGTCGAGTCCGCCCACGTCATCCCATCCGACGTCGGGGACCTCCACGAAGACCTCCCGGATCGCCGACGGTTGGACCTCCCTCAGGGCTTCAAGGAAATGATCCATGTGGATTTCGAGGTTCAGGATCTGCTCGTAAGGGATGTCATCCATGGCAAAGTCGATGTTTGGAAAAATGGTGCGAAGGCACGCCATTGCCGCCTCGCGGCACAGGGCTTCCAGGTCGGCCCCGACGAATCCGTGCGTGATCTGCGCAATGTGCCGGAGGTCCACGTCCTTCGCCAGGGGCATCCCGCGGCTGTGGACATGAATGATCTCCAGCCGGCTATTGGCGTCGGGAATGCCGATTTCGATCTCACGGTCGAATCGGCCTGGGCGGCGCAGCGCCGGGTCCAGCGTGTTGGGGATATTCGTAGCGCCGATGACCAGCACCTGCCCCCGGCTGTTGAGTCCGTCCATCAGGGTCAGCAGTTGCGAGACAACTCGGCGTTCGACCTGCTTCTCAGCGCCCATCTCCTCGCGTTTGGGCGCGATGGCGTCGAGTTCGTCCAGAAAGATAATCGCTGGGGCGTGGGCCGACGCATCCTCAAAGATGGCTCGGAGCTTGCCCTCGCTTTCGCCGTAGAACTTGGCCATGATCTCCGGCCCGCTGATGTGCACGAAGTAGGCGTCCGTTTCGTTGGCGACGGCCCGCGCTATCAACGTCTTTCCGGTTCCCGGCGGACCATAGAGCAGGACGCCCTTGGGCGCATCTATGCCCAGGCGCTGGAAGACCTGCGGGTACTTCAGCGGTAATTCCACCATCTCCCTGATCCGGCGAATCTCCCGAGACAGGCCGCCGATGTCCTCATAGGAGATTCGCAGGCCTTTGGATTCGCCCGCCCCTTTCTCCTTGACCGTAATGACCGTTGCGGCGTGCACAAGAACGGGCCCCGACGGCGTGGCATTCAAAACTGTGAAATCGTGCGACCGCGCGCCAAACAGCGTTGCACGCACGGTGTCGCCAGCCACCAGAGGCAAGCCTTCCAACAGGCGGCCCAGGTATTTCGTGTCCCCCTTGGCCGTCAGAGGCGCCAGTTGTTCCCCCGGCGACAAGACGATCCGTTCCGCTGGCCTTGCCTCCACCCTCGCCAGCACAATTTTCTCATCCAGCCCGGCCTGACAGTTTGCCCTTATCAGGCCGTCGATCTGAACCATGCCCTTGCCGCGGTCGGGCTGGAAGGTGGGCATTAATTTGGCGAAGGTGGTTCGCTTGCCCCTGATTTCAACGATATCGCCAACCGTCGCTCCCAGTCTGGACATGTCCTGCGGATCAATGCGGGCGATGCCCCGCCCCACATCCTTGGGCCCTGCCTCGGCCACTTTCAGAGTAATCTCAACCACCTTTTTCGAGGAACCCGCTACTTTCGCCGGTGCCATGGTCTATCCTTTCCCTTTCGCTCCAGGCCACGTGGGACAAGGTGAGTCACCACTATGTCCATCGGCAAAAACGGTTCCACGTCATGCATCATTCCAAGAAACAGTATCCCCGTTCGTCCGGGCCGAAGCGATTCATCGATCCGTCGGCCGATGTAGGCGTCTCGCTTCGACAGCGTTTCCTTGTGCCGCGAAGCACTGACGGGCTGCTGGGGCGAAGAAGTCTCCCCGAGATCGTCCTTGAGGGCGATCTTGACGTCGCGGTACTCATCCAGGAGGAGCTTCGGATCCTCGGTACCCGTCAACGTCGCCCCGCGGGCCACCAGGTCCAGGAGCAACTGATGGTTTTCACTGCCCATTCCGGCAGCCTTCTTGACGATATCGAGTTCACGGCCGCAGACAGGCAGCCCGTCCTGGTAGAGATCGACCTGCTGATAACCCAGACCCAGTCCTTCAAGCTCCGCCCGGACGGTTTGCCAGAAGCCGTCGAGCAGAGCGAGGTATTCGTCCCAATGTCGGCGACCGAAACGATTGATGATCGCTGACGCCAGCCCCTCGGCCATACTGCCCATGTCCGCAGGGGAATGAAGAATGGGGACGTGAACGAGTCGGCGGGCGTAGTCCACCGTATTGTCGGATACGGACTGAGTTGGACGTCGTTTCAGGGTCATAGGGCCACACTGTAAGAAGCCGCGTTTCGACCACCGGTTCGGCGAGCGACGCCTTGCATCACGCGCTTCGTAGGCAAGGCGGGCACGCGCTGGTGATAGGGACCGAGCGGAGCCATCGGCTTCCGCAAGAGTCCCTATCAGATAAACAGAGGGAGTGCCCCGAGCAACCTCGGAGTGGCACACCCAAACCCCGACCCTGAACTGCTCTGTTCTTATCGGAAGCTTTCTCTCTCGGCTTTAGCACTTGCCCTCGCAACCTTCGGCAGGGCCAAGCATGGCTTCGACGGGCGCCTTCGGCGTGAACCTGCGACCGGCGGGTTATGACGGAGTTCTGGTGGCAACCTGGCGCAAGTCCTGGTATCATAAGGCATACCGAATTATTCGGGGAGACAGGTGCAACCGGTGGTGCAACGGGCGCTGTCCGATTTCACAAACCGCGTCTATTGCGTAGGTTGGGAATCTTGTCCGCTGCGTTCGGGACGCAGAGGTCGCTGGTTCAAATCCAGTCGCCCCGACATTGATAAAAGGTTGGTCCGTCAGGGCCGACTTTTTATCAATGGCGGGAACGTGCGAAGCACGTTGTGGCTGCGGAGCAGACACGCAAATGGATTCCACGAAGCGAAGCGTAGTGCAATCCAGTCGCCCCGATTTTTCGCCCGCATGGCGAAAAATCGAGCAGGTGAGCAGTAGAAGTAGAACAGGAGAGAGGATAGACGCCGGATAAACAAAGGAGACGGAACAATGGACAAGGTTCGCCAGGGCGTTGTCGGCTGCGGCTTTTGATTCTCTTTTGATTCCAACAAAGGCGGAATTTCAGGGATGGACAATGGGGTTTCCGGCAGGCACAAGGCTCAATCGTCCTGTTCCTTCAACGCCTTCCTGTACCTGTCGCGTTCCTTCTTCAACTCGTTGCGCTGACGCTTCAGTTCGCTAATCTCGTCCTGGCGTTTTTCCACCGCGGCCAGGCGAATCCGGTGCTGCTCTTCGAGTTTCGCCAGTTGCGGCCTAAGCAGGCTGTTCTCGCGGCCAAGGTCGCCGAAGGTTCGATTATCCGGCTGGGCCTGCGTTGGAGGCGCATTGTAGGCGGCGCCGGAATCTCTCCCGCCGCTCGATGGCGTGTCGACGACAATGCAGCCGCTCAAGGCGGCCACCGTCAGACAGATGCAAAAGACGATCCTTGCCATGGTCTTCTCCCCGGACTATTTTCCCGCAGCCCGCTTGTAGCGATCCCGTTCGTCGGCGATCTTCTTCATATCGGCACGGATCTCGTCCGCGTCCTTCCGAAGATCGTTTATCTTCTTGTCGAGTTTCCGGTTCTGATTCTTCAGCCAGGCGATCCGACGGCGGAGTTGCTCGTTCTCGCGACGGAGGTCCGTGGCGCTGTTGGGATCGGCCGGCGGAATTACGCTGGAAGGGGGCGAGGAGTAAACATCGTCGCCGCCGATGTTGATCCGCTCAGGCGCCTTGACGTTGACGCAGCCTGACGAGGCGACCAAGGCAGCCGTCGCCACGGCTGCAATCAGGAGGATAATCGAAAGCGATGTCTTATTCATGATGCGCTCCGTTCTTTAAGGCCCGAACCTGGTTCCCGATGCCTGTTACCATATTACGCAGATGCGGGCAAAATAGCAACCTTAACCGGAATTTCCCACCTGCCTGCCGACAGGCAGGTTTGACCTTCGGTCCACGACCGTTGTGAGCCGTCTCTTGGGCATTGTAACCCAACTACATTTTTGAACAAGTCGAAATCCGCGTCAATGTGGTGCGATGTCCGGGGCGCTTCCCAGGGAGGGACAAGATTTATGTTGAACTGAGCGGACGATTGTTGTATTCCGTGCGCACTTTGCCGGTGAGCCGTTTCGTCCGTATCGGCAGATTGCAGAAATGGCGCCTCGGGGCATTGTACGGAGCCCCGACGGCTTGGTCGGCGCGCAGGCCGACAGGATAAGCGTTTATAATGCCACAACAGCGTTCGGTATTGCTACAGTGCCGGATCCCCGATGATCTGGCGCGCGTATTACTGCGTGAGGGAGTTGATCCGGACCGTGCATGGTTGCGATCTGCCACGGATCTGAACCTTGCGGGCGGCTACGAAGAGATATTTCTGCTCGTGGAGGCGGATCGTCTGATGACGGCTGCCCGCCCGGCGGGGGATAGCGTACACGCAATCCGTATCGATGTTCCGCGCGATTCAATCCAGGAGGTCCGCACACGTCAGGGCGTCGGCGGAGGATTCCTGGAGGCTCAGATCGACAGTGTGTACGTCGAAGTGCTGGCCTACTCCAATTGCCGCGCCGACCTGTTCCATAAGGTCGCCAGGAAGCTCCAGGAGTGGGTGCAGGGGAAAGAGGTATCAGTCGGGCCTGATGACGACTACGACCCCCGCAAGTGCTCAAAGTGCGGAATGACGCTTCAGTTCAAGGGCGACATCTGCCGCAGGTGCGTCAACCGCGGGGCAGTCTTCGCCCGCGTCCTCAAGATGATGCGCCCTTACGCCCGCAAGGCCGTCCTTATGATGAGCCTCGTCTTCCTGAGCGTCGGGATATCCCTGATTCCCCAGCAGCTGGTCCGCCTGCTTATCAATGAGGTCCTTAACCTCAAAGTCCCGCTGCCTCGCAGCGTGGCGACGATGTGGCTGCTGGGACTGGTGGCTGCCCTGCTGGGCACGCACATCGTCGGGGCAGTTATCAGCATGATCGTCGGTCGCCTTGCCAGTTACGTCGGCACCCAGATCACATTCGACATGCGAGAGCGAGTCTTCAACCACCTGACTCGCCTGGGCGTGGACTACTACGACCGCTACAATGTCGGACAACTCATGAGCCGCGTGGCCGGCGACACCGACCAGATGAAGGGATTCGTCCACCAGATCACCACGGGCTTCCTTGCCCAGATCATCCAGGTCGTCGCCGTCGGGGCGGTGCTGTTCACGCTGAGTTGGAAACTGGCGTTATTTACGTTGCTGCCGGCCCCACTGGTTATGCTCTCTGCGGCGTTCTTCTGGAAGCGGATCTACCCGCGCTACTACCGCGTCTGGGACGCCAACAGCAAGCTCCACGGCACGCTCAACACGATCCTCTCCGGCGTGCGCGTGGTCAAGGCCTTCGGTCAGGAGAAGCGCGAGCAGGGGCGCTTCAGCCTATCCAGCGGATACGTGCGCGACAGCTTCCGCGGCGTGGAGTACACGGTCTCCACGTTCAACCCCGCCATAGGTCTGCTGTTCCAGTTGGGAGGCCTGATCGTCTGGTTTATGGGCGGAAGGCAGGTGCTGGAGGGCGAACTGCGACTGGGCGACCTGATTGCATTTCTGGGCTACTTGTGGATGTTTTATCAGCCGCTGAGCAACCTGACCCAACTGACCAACTGGCTGACCCAGTTTCTCACCGCCAGTCAGCGCACATTCGAGATACTCGACACGCCGTCGCAGATCGTCCAGGCGGCTGACGCCTGCAAAATGCCCGATTCCAGCGGGGCAATCGTCTTCGACAACGTTTCATTCGGATACAACCGGCACGAACCGGTCATCAAGAACGTTTCCTTCGAGATTGCCTCCGGCGAGCACATCGGCATTGTCGGAAAGAGCGGCTCCGGAAAGACAACGCTGGTGAACCTGCTGGCCCGATTCTACGACGTTGACGAGGGGCGAGTCCTGATCGACGGGATGGACGTCCGCGACCTGGACATTAACGATCTGCGAAAGAGCGTCGGCGTCGTACTCCAGGAACCATTCCTGTTCCGCGGTACGCTCTACGCCAACCTCACCTACGGAAAGCGGGACGCCGCGCCTGAAGAGGTCATCGCCGCAGCCAAGGCAGCCAATGCACACAAGTTCATAATGAGACACCCACTGGGATACGACACCTATATCGGCGAGCGCGGCGCAGGGCTTTCCGGCGGAGAGCGCCAGCGAGCCTCCATCGCCCGCGCCATCCTGTATGACCCAAGGATACTTGTGCTCGACGAGGCCACCAGCAACGTCGATACGGAAAGCGAGAAACTGATTCAGGAGGCCATGCTGCGAGTTACAGCCGGGCGAACCACCATCGCCATTGCCCACCGGCTATCGACGCTGAAGAACTCCGACCGCATCTTCGTAATGGACGAAGGCTCGATTGTCGAAGAAGGCACGCACGAGAAGTTGATGGGGCTTGGGGGTCTATACTATCGCCTGGTCAAGATACAGACGGAACTGACACGCGATCCTGCCGTCGATGCCCTGTCGAGTACCAAACATGAGTGAACAAATGGAAAAGCCGGACGACAATGCCCCCGTCGATGAGACTCAGGTCCGGTTCCTGACACCGGACGTCTGCCGCATCCACCTGGGCACGCACGACGCCCTTCACGTTACGGTCAAGAACGATCGCATCTACGGCGGCGTGTACGCAGCCTACGTCTTTCCCGTTACCCACCCCAACGAGTACATCTCGCTGGTGCACTCCACCGGAACCCGCAAAGATCGAAAAGAGACCGAAATCGGCATTATCAGGAACCTGAATGAGTTTCCGCCTGAAGACGCCGAACTGGTCCGCCAGGCCCTTGCCAGGCGATACTTCGTGCACAATATCACCAGGATACGCCATATCGGCTGGAAGTACGGTTTCCTGTCGCTCGACGTCGATACCGACAAGGGGCCTATCAGCTTCCTGATGCAGTGGCAGCACGACCGTGCGGTTGATTATGGCCGACACGGCAAGGTCCTCCTGGACGTGGACGAGAACCGCTACCTCATCCCGGACCTGGACAAACTCCCCGACCGCGAACGCCAGGAGTTCCAGAGGTACATCTACTGGTAGCACGTGGGCGTGCAACTTGTTGCACGCGGAATCCGAACGAGTTTGTAGCAGATCCGAACAAGTTCCGCGTGCAGAACCCGGCCCTTAGGGCTGGAACCTGCACGCCCTACACACTTGTTCCGATGAGCAGCACTTTCCTGAAAACGCTCCTGGAGTCCATCCGTTCACATCCGCGCGCTTAAACGTTAACGCAAAAAAGGGGGGTGGCGAAAAAAATAAAAAATATTTCCATCATGGCGGACAAGCACTTACGTCATTTCGGCGGTTTTTCCGTTGACGTTTGCGCGCGCAAACGTCAACGCAAATGTTAAGGGTAGGGGGCGCTTATAGTGCGCCCGGATGTTCTTTGACAATAGAAGACAGACCGGAAGACCGAGGAAAGGGACTTGGGTTTAGGGACTTGGGACTGGGAACTTGGGATTGGGGGTTCGCAGGTTGCGTTACCCGACTAGCCGCGAGCGCAAGCGAGCGGGAAACGTCTGGACGCCGGCGAATAC
>CAYUYD010000053.1:0-11720 GCA_964449105.1 uncultured Planctomycetaceae bacterium
GCCTCGCCGCCCAGATTGATACGATTACCTCCCAGCGCGAGCACCTTTCCGCCGTGGTAGAGAACCTGCGGGAAGGCGTCGTTGCGCTGGACGGTCAAGGGCGTGTCGTCCTCTTGAACCACTCCGCCGCCGAACTGCTTGGCGTGGATGTGGAAAATGCAATCAGCCAACATCTTCAGACGGTCGTGCGGATTCCGGACGTTCTGGATGTGTTCAATCAGGCCGCGGGAACGCACAAATTGATCAGCAAGCAGATTGAGATCGCAACGGACCGTGGCCGGCGGATAGTCGATATACATGCGGTCAAAGTTGCCGGTGCCGCCTCGGACGGCATTGCCGCCTTGCTGGTGCTGCGAGACATCACGGAAATAGCCCGCGCCGCTGCAATGAAGGCCGAGTTTGCCGCAAATGCCTCTCACGAATTGAGAACCCCTCTGGCCACCATCCGGGCCGCCGTGGATTCGCTGACCTCCACAGAGGCCGACGACCCCGAAACAGTTCGGAAAATCCTGCCTATCCTGGACCGGCACGTCGCGCGTTTAGAGGAGATGACAAACGACCTGCTCGACCTGAACATCATCGAAACCGCCAAGCATCAACTCAGAACCAAGAAGATCGAATTGTCCTCGCTCGTCGGCTGGGCCAAAGAACGTTTCGCCCAGGCCGCTGGCGACAAGGGACTCGAACTGAAGATTGTCGCCGCCCAGCCGGATGCCGTGTTCGAGTCCGACCGGACGCTGATTCAACTGATCATCCAGAACCTGCTCGACAATGCGATTAAATTCACGGCAGCCGGGCGGATTGAATGTGATTTCCGCCTCGAAGATGAACATCTGAGAATACAGGTAAGCGACACGGGTTGCGGTGTACCGGCCGAGATGACTGAGAGGGTCTTCGAGCGGTTTTTCCAGATCGAACCATCCCGCACCGGCGATACAAAAATCCGCGGCACGGGGCTGGGACTGGCCATCGTCAAGCACGCCGCGGAACGCCTGGGGGGCAGGATCGACCTTCAGAGTGAATTGGGGCACGGAACGACGGTAACGCTATTGCTGCCCAACCGTACGGAAGGATGTGCAATATGAGCCAAATCAATGACAATGTGTTGTTCCTATGTTCGAGCAATTCCTGTCGCAGTCAGATGGCAGAGGCCTTTCTGAGAAAACACGCAGGCGAGCGGCTCAACGTCTATAGTGCTGGAACGGAACCCAAGGAAATCCACCCGCTGACTATACGAGTCATGAACGAGGTTGGCTTGGACATGAAGGGGCAGTACTCCAAGGGCGTGGATGTGTATCTCGGCAAGCTGTTGGTGCATTACCTGATAATCGTCTGCGCGAAAGCGGCCGAGAAGTGCCCGACCATTTGGCCGGGCTCGCCCAGCATGCAGACAGTCCTCTGGCCCTTCGATGATCCCATGGCTTTCCAGGGGTCTCAAGAGCAGAAGCTCGCGAAGTTCCGGCAAGTGCGTGACCAGATCGAGGCCCGAATAAGGTCCTGGCTGGCCGAGCTGAAATGAGGCGCAGTCACTTGAAAGAGGCGGTTGTCGCGACAACCGGAGGAGCGGTTTGGGCGGCAAACTGCGGTCTCCAGCGGTATGTCGAAAAGAGAGGTAAGTCTCTCGTGCTGCTGTAACTATGAGAAAAGACAATATCTTACGAAAAAAGAGAAAAATAATTACAAAAGCCGTGCTCTACCGTTGAGCTACGCTGGCGGTGGTTAACAAACAGGGACTAGGTTCTAGGGACTAGGTTCCAGGGATTAGGCAAAAACAGAAGTACCGGTTTTCCAGCCCGTCCGATTATTCTTTCGTTTTTGTTTTTTTCCTAGTCCCTGGAACCTAGCCCCTAGTCCCTGTCTTATGTCAATGACTTTTGATGGTACTCGTAGAAGGTTTCGTAGTTTTTACGCATGTACCCTCCGGCGGTTGTACGTACGCCCTGAAGGACCACGCCGAAGACGCGTGTGCCGACCCGTCTCAGTCGCTCTGCGGCCTGTCGAACGATTCCTGTGCTGTTGACGCCGGCCCGCACTACCAGGATAACCCCATCGACCTTTGTGCCAAGAACACCGGCATCGGCTACGACCATCAGCGGGGAGCCGTCGAAGATGACCTGGTCAAATTCGGCGGTCATTTCCAAGACGATTTTTCCCATGATATCCGAACCCAGCAGTTCGGAGGGGTTCGGGGGAAGCGGTCCGGCGGCCATTACGCTGAGGTTCGGCACGTCCGTCGTCGAGACGACATCCCGCCAGGCTGCCTGACCTACCAGCGCCGAGGACAGACCCGCCTCTTTGGTCTGCGGGAACATCTCGGCAACAGCGGGCCTGCGGAAATTGGCGTCCACCACGAGCACTCGCCGACCGGATTGCGCCATTGATATTGCCAGGTTCATCGCTACCGAGGTTCGTCCGTCCTGCGGCGACGGAGAAGTTATCAGCAGGCTACGACTCTGCTGCGCCGGACCGCTGAAAAGAAGATTGGTCCGAATCTGCCTGAACGCCTCCGCAGCCGGCGAATGCGGAGCAAGCAGGACAGCTCGGCGGAAATCCGCGATCTCCTCATCGAGGTCGTCGCCGTGAGGCACCATCCCAAGCATCGGCAGATCGACCCGTCGGGCAAGGTCAGACGGACTCTTGACAGAAGTGTCCATGAACTCCAGCAGGAACGCCAGGCCAAAACCAATTACCAGCCCCAGCACAATCCCAAGAGGTATCAGAACTTTCACATTGGGGCGGGTCCATTGATCCAACCTCGGTTCGGCGGCATACGCATAGATGGTTACGGGCCCCGTTTCCTCCTCCTCACCGGGCCGGCCTGAACCCAGCATCCGCAGGTCCCTCTGCCTCTCAGCGATCCTGGCGATACTGATCTGGACGTTATCGAGTTCCTGCGATAGCGCTTCGATATTCCCCAGCGAAGTTTCCAGGTCCCTTGCGGCGCCCTGGACCTTGTTGAGTCGTTCCTGCAAGTCGGCCAGTTGCGCCCCGGCAGAGTCTCGTTGCATAACTCGCATCGCCCCTATCGCCCTTATCTGGGTATCGAGCACTATTTTTTCCTGGACTGTTATCTGGTCCTTTACCGCCTTTGTCATTCCCTTGATGTCCTGGACCTGACGGTGTTTCGGGCCGAACTTCTGAATGGTGTTGTGAAGGGAGGTTTCTATTTCGGCCAGACGGGCCTTTAGGCTCCGGAGCGTATAATCAAACTCCATCGCCTGGAGTATCTGAGGGTCATTGGCGATGGAACCGTCCTTCACCCCGTTTTCATAGGTTTTCACTCCCGACTCTGCCATGGAAAATTCCATTTCCGCCTTATGGATCTCCTGTGTAAGTATCTGCAACTGCATGGCAATGGTGCTTTGCCTGCCCGTCAGAGCAGCGATGGATGTGTTCATCTTGGCTCTGGCCAGATCCCGGCGAATTTCATCTTGCCTTCTTTCGAGAACATTTTTCTCTCCCTGGAGTTTCCCGATCGCACCCATCCGCCCTTCGCGTGTAATTTGCCTGGTGTACTTTACGAAGGAATCGGCCATTGCGTTGACGATGTCGGCCAGTTCGTTTCTGTTCATTCCGGTCATTGACAAGCGGATGAGGCTGGTCTCCGGCATGAGGGATACTTCTATCTCGTCATCGAGTTCCTGATAAATATTGTTGCGGTATTTCCGGAACCATTCTTTTTGCGGGGTGTTTGCATCCCCTGCTATACGTCTGTCTTTAGCCGCTTCGTTCAGGACGGTCTGGTACTTGACCAGGGCGGCTTGACTGCGTTTGTCCCGTTCGATAATTTCCTTGGTGTACATCGGTGTCCCGACCTGCATCATCGTGGCAGGAGGAGGCGCTACCGCCAGATACGCCGATGCGGTGTAGCCCTTCGCAAATTTCCACCACAGCAACGTTATAGTCCCCGTCACTGCCGAACATATCACAAACGACAGTATGATCAGCCACTTCCGTTTCAGGATGATGCGCCATATGTCCCGAGGTGTGATGCCGGCCGTTACCGCCGAAGGCTGTAAAGGTTTCCTCATCGGTGCGGCCAGGTGCGGCGACTGTTCACGAGTCTGTATCATCGTCATTATTCGATACTCCCGCCGGGCGTTCCACCAAGCCTCGTAATGGCTTCGCTGAATTCCCGGTAATACTCAGCGCTGGGGTTGCCTTTGATGAGTTCCCAGCCTAATTGGTATTGCCGAAACGCTTCGCTTCTCCGATTCATTTTCTCATAAACCTCGCCCAAATGCAACCTGTTAGCCGGTATTGCCCGCTTAGCGACAGATCGGCTTAGTATATCCAGGGCTTCATCATACTTGTTCATCAGCATCAGTATATAGCCAAGTGTATCCAAAAATTCGGCGTTGTCGGGCGCCAGTTGACATGCTTTTTGGGCGTATGGCAAGGCCTGGTCGGGCTTTTTCATGTCATGTGCCAGGAGCCAGGCAAGATTGTTCATCATTCCGGCATCGTCGGGGGCTATTTCCAGGGCGTCCTGATACATTCGCAGTCCGGCGTCGTGTTGACCCATTTGGGAATAAATCAGCCCCAGCCTTCCCATGATAAGGGCTTTGTGTCCGTCTGTTTTGGCGTTGGTCAAGGCCTTGTTTAAGTACTCCGCTGATCCTTTAGGGTCCTTTTGCCCCATCAGCATTTCGCCCAGCACCTGGTAAACCTGTGCGTCATTCCCCGGCGCGCCGGGGCTCTCGGCCCAGAGTTTTAGTTTTTCGACGGCCTGCGCCGGCGGATATGCCGATTGTATCTGCATGAGGACGAATAAGAGTTGCCCGCCGGATTCAGCGGTCTTTATTGCGGTGGAAAACTCTGATTCCGCTGCCGGTCCGTCGCCGGCCTTTGCGTGGGCAACGGCCATCACCGCCATTACCGACGGCGCGATGTCCTTGCGGTCCAGCAGACCCTTACCGGCCGACAGGGCTTCATCGTACCGCTCTGCCTCTATCAGCGCCTGCATCCGCGGGAAGACGACTTCGACGCTGTCGGGCAGCAACTTCAGCGCTTCATCGTAGGCTGCGACGGCTTTGGACGGAACGTTACGGTTGCCCCGTCGCCACATGTTCGCTTCCGCGAGAAGGAAGAAGGGGTCCTTCGGGTAGACCTTTTTACCGTCGGTCAGCATTGTTTCCATGTCAGACCATCGCTGCTGACGCCCATACAGTTCGATCAGAGACTTCAGAACAACGGCGTTTTGGGGATTCTCAGTCAGCAGGCTTTGCAGGATGGCCAAGGCCTTATCAACGTCGTTCATGCTCTCGTGCAGACCGGCCAGACGCACCACGATTTCCGGTACTGCGCCCGCTCGCCTTGCCGATTCCAGATCGGCAACGGCGCCTGACCTGTTGCGATTAATCCAGTGCACGTCGGCCCGACGGACCAGGGCAGGAACGTAATCGGGGCGAATCTTCAGCGCGCCGTCCAGAATTTCCATTGCCCTGGTGTAATCCTTCCGCTGGATGCAGACCAATGCCTTCAGCGTCAGCATTTCCACGTCGAGGCGGTCATTTTGTAGTTTTTGGTCTATTTGCTTTTCTGCGTCGTCGAGTTTCGCGGCATTGATCAGATAGGCGATCAGGCTCGTCCATGCCGACGAGGGCGCTTTTTCGCCGGTGATGTCGATGTATTTCTGCTGATCATCGGCGGCTTGGGCCCACTGCCCGTGGCGCGCTTCGAAGAGGGCGATACCGAGGTATCCCCTTGCATCTTTCGGGTCGGCGGCAATAGCCTTCCGGTAAATCGTCTTTGCCTGGTCGGTCTCGCCGACTGCATCCAGGTAATCAGCCCATAACAGATATGCAATAACCTTATCGGTCGCCTTCGCGGCGTAGTCGGCCAATATGCCTCGCGCCTCGACGTCGCGATTTCTCCGGTTGAGGAAATCCGTCAGCGCTTTGACCGCCGCTGGGTTTCCGTCGGAAATAGTCATCATCGCACGGAAGGTTTGTTCAGCCTGCGCCAGCCGGTCGGTGCGCTCGTACAGCATGGCCAGGTAAGAGAGGTTGGTCAGGTCGTTCGGTTGTTCCTTGCGAACCTGTTCGCGGTGCTTGATTACCTTTTCCGGGTCGCTTCTCAGCATAAGGTACGCCTCTCTGATCTGCGCATTTTGCGGGGCGAATTTATATGCCTGTTCGACCCAGCGGGCATATTCGGCGGTATTACCGGCTGCTGCGCTGACGCGGATCATTCCTACAAGGGCGCTGACGTTGGCGGGGTCCTGGGAGTAGGCGGACTCGTACTCCTGCTTGGCCTGGTTCGTTTGTCCTTTGGCTAAGTAGCAATCGCCCATGAATGAGTGTGCCTGACTGAAGCGAGGGCGGATGCGGAGCGCCTCGGTGATCAGGCTGATGGCCTCGTCGAGTTTCCCGCGACCGGCGGCCAGTTGCGCCTGGAACATCTTTCCGCCGACAGTGTCGATATTATTTTCCGCAGCAGCGGCGGCGTACTTTTCAGCCGATGCCCAGTCGCTCTTGCCGAGAGCGTACTCGAACCTCTGCCGGATAACGCTGGGGTTTTTGGGGTCCTTGGTCTCGGCTTCGGCGAGATATTCCAGGAACTTTTTCTCCTCTCCGAACGCGCGATAGATACCGGCCAGCTGAAGCGCCTTTTGGACCGGGTCGGATTCGCCCGACGCCTGCGCCAACAACTGCTCCAGCAGTTTACCCCGGTCCGTCTCCATCAGCATGTCCAGCTGTTTCTGCACTTTGGGATCGTCTTTGTAGGCCCGACGGGCACGGGCGAGCATCTCGTCGGCCTGGACTGACTCATTGCGAAGTTTGTACCACTGGATTAATTTCATCATCGCCGTCAGGTCATCAGGCTGTCTGTCAAGGACATCCGAAAGCAGTTGAATGGCCGATTCGGCCTCACCTTCAAGCCAGAGCTGCTGCGCCCGGAGATGGAACATCTGCACGGCAAGCGGGTCCAGTTCCTGTCCCAAAAACCCGGACGGTATGCGATTGCTCCGCCCCATGACGACGTCCAGACCGACCTGGATGGAGACCAGCGACTCGCTTGGGCTTTGTTCCAGCATCGACCGAACCAGTCGCTGCGCCTGTTCATATTGACGAGACTCGATGCACAGTCTCATCATGGCCATCATCGCCGACGGGCTGCCGCCGGGAAAGCGAGTAATGATCTTCTGGGCTTCTCCCGGTTGACCCAGTTGGCGGTATAGATTGATCAGCAACTCCGCCGTTTTCGGCTCAAGGTAATTTTTTAGCGAAAAAGAATCATAGGCCTTCCGGAGGAGCCGTTCTGCCTCTACCGCTTTACCATCGACCAGCGCCAGGCGCCCCTCGACCTTGCTGAGATACGGATCGACCATGGCGAAAAGTTGGCTGTCTTTGTTGACATCCTGCATCTCCTTCTGCATCTCCTTCAGCGCATCCCTTGCCGCCTGAATGGCCTTTCCCCTGTCGGCGCCTTCTGCGTCGTTGTCAAGCAGGACATCGCAGAGTAGATGATTCAATATCACGATGCCGACGCAATAATTGCCCAACTCTGCGTCTTTCATCTCAGGTTTTTTGCTTTTCCTGACCGCATCGAGTCCCTTTTCCAGAATGGCTCCTGCCTCGGCGGGGGCTTTGCGAATTGTGTAGATTCGCGCCAACTCCACATAACCCTGATAATTGGCGGGTTCGACCTCAACGGCCTTTTTAAGATTCGCAACGGCCAGGTCCGCCTTCTGCTCCCGGTTATAGTATGAGGCCAGGGCAAGGTAACCCAACGCCTCGGACGGGCGGACTTTAACGGCTTCGTCAAGCATTTTCACCACTTCATCCTTGCGGTCCTGCTGAAGAAGGAACTGTGCATAGGCGATGCGGATATTGGCGGAATCCTTATTGGCAGCCAACGCATCTTTAAATGTTTTCTCCGCCTGTTCGAAACGGTCGGCATCCTGGCTGAGCAGGTGGATATTCACCAGCCCAAGCCAGTAATTCTCCTGGTCTCCGGCAAGTTCGACCAGCCTGCGGAAGTCTTCCAGCGCCAGTTTCAGGTACGTCGCGTCATCTCTCGCCAGTTGTGCATATACCCTCGCTCGCTTATAAAGGGCTTCGTGGTCGTCAGGCGCCAGAGCCAGTAATTTGTTGACGGTGGTAATGGCCTCTTTGTAATCGGGCCTGCGCGGGTCCAGGAACATCTCGTATTCCAACTCGGTGAGACGCCGCTGGGCCTTGACAAATTTCGGATTGTATAGCATCGCCTTCCGCAAAACGGCGAGGGCCTCGTGAAAGTTCCGGGACCTGGTGCTGTCCGGGAGCGATTTATCCTTCTGGTTCCACTCCAGCAGCGCCTCGGCCCAGGAGAACATGTATTCGGGCTTTTTGGGGGCGGTCTCCTTGGCATATTTGACTGCGTCGCGGTAATTCTGAACGGCTGAAGCATACTCGCCTTTCTTCATCAAGCCCGCAGCCTTGGATGCGTACACCTGCGGGTCTTTGGGCTGCCTCCAAATCACCACGCCGACAACCCCCGCCAACAGCACCACGCCGATCGACGCCAGAATGATTATCACTTTCTTGTTAAGCCGTTTCTTCTTTGCCATGATTTATCCTAATTCCTAATTAGTAACTCGTAATTCGTAATTGGTAATTGGTAATTCGTAACAAACAATGGACAGATTGTTATTGGTTACGAATTACCAATTACGAATTACCAATTACTATTTTTCCATCTTTTTTACATCGTCAGCAGAGGCGAAGAACTGAAGCACCTCCGGCAGGACGTATTCGAGAAATTCCCGGCAGACCGCATCGCTTTTTTCGACGTCCGGTTCCGGCATCTGTGCGGCGACCTGGACTTTTGCAAAGTAACAGTACTTCAGAGACCACGATCCCATCTCCCACCGCACCTTTTCCCAGTGGCAGGTTGGCATCCCGTTCATGCTGAAAAAATGATACTGCGACGCTCGCGCAACAGTGCCGTCACGGTTGAAAACCTCGTAGGTCGTCCGGTACGCTTCAATGTCCTGCCAATTTTTCCACGCCGCCGGAAGGACCGGAAACCTGACCGGTATCGGCTTGCTCTGACCGTAGATGACCGTCCCGCCGCCTGCAACGATACATCGTTCCCCCACATGCGGCACCGCCTCCAGCAGGCCTGTGTAGTAAGTTATATCAAGGCGGATGTACCGCCCGTTGCTGCCGGGCGCGGCGCGAGTGTCGCGATAGACGGCCATGTAGTACCAGTTCCAGTCGTCTTTGAGCATTCCGAGCGTATCCATGTCTTCCTCGCGGAGCACGGTAATGCCGTCCGGCTGACCGTTTTGGCGCTTTTCGCCCTCGGACAGTTCCCCGGCACCGACTAAAACGTACGGTCCTATCCTGGCGGGAAAATTCGTCAGGCGATGTTCTTCAAATTTCGCATGCGGCGGCGGAGGCACCGGCTTCTTGGCAAAATACTTGCCCGCAAGCACGATATTCCACGCGACCGTAGCGACAAGGAGCATACCCGTAGCCACGACGAAATGGGTTCCTCCAGGCCCCCGGACCACTTCTGCAAATGTCCTGCCGACCTTCCAGACTACTGTACGGACTTTTCGAAAAAGCCATACTGCGCGGACTTTGTCCTTCACATTCGTCATTGCACCACCGTCCTCTCCGCCGGCGATTCGTCATGGCTTTCCTCCACGACGATATGCTGTAGTATCCAGGAAAGCGCCCACAGCAGGGCAAAGGCCGGCAGCAGCATAAGTATTCCCGCGAAGGTGTGCATAAACCCCTGACCCATTTCAGGCTGGTCGATGTAGTACATCCAGCAGGTAATCGCAACGCGAATGACGTTGCAAAACACAGCAATCGGAACAGCCGCCGCCACAAGGATAATCCTCTGCCAAATGGGTTTGTAATCGAGGTACGCCATCGCCACGCCCAGTGCGCAGAACGCCATCAGCAGACGCATCCCGCTGCACGCCTCTGCCACCGTCAGGCCGTGGACGACGCCGCTGCGACTTATGATGTCAAGGGCGCTTGCCGTGCTGGTAATCTCCACGCCCAGAACCTTCAGGATCATCACCGCGCCGCTTGCCGCGATGTTCTGAAGCGGAACCGCCACTCGCGAATAAAGCAACTCCGGAATAGGCAGGGCGAAAAAAAGGAAAAGAATCGGCAGCCAGGTTACTCGGACCACCGACACCCCGCCGAGGTACAGCACAAGGGCGAAGATCATGGCCACCATGCTCATCTGCGCCAGCCAGTAATTGTGAATGCGCAGGACCGCCACCACCTCCGCCGCCATCGCCAGCAGCGCCAGCGCCAAGCCCCAAATACAGATTTTCCTTCGTGCCTCGAACAACTCCTCCCGACGCATATAAAGCAGGTAGAGGCTGAACAATGGGATGATGAACCCGTGAGTCCAGTTGGAATCGGTGATCCATTTTCGGACCATTACGTCCAGCAGTTTGAAATGCAGCGCCGCGACCAGCACGCCCAGGACGGCGATTTTTATCAGTGCGTCGCGTCCGAAACTCTCGAAAAAACCGACCGCCCGGTCAGGCTGGACCATCTCGGCGAGGCTGCCGGTGGAAGCCTCCGGGGTTAAGGTTTTCCCGGACTTCTTTCTCATGGAAGATCGACATCCTCGAAGCCGCCGACATCAGCAAATCCCGACGGCGCCATCCCGACCAAAAGGCAGGGAAAGATTAAAATTGCGGCCTGAGCTTGCTGTTCGGCGCTATGATCGGAACTTCGAATTCATACTCGGAGTAGTTGCGGTCATAGATGAATCCGAATCCGTAGGTCATCCGGAACGCCTCTCTCCAGACAGCCAGGGGCGTCGCCGCCCAATAACTTCCTACGGCGATTACGTCGTTTGGTTTAAGGAAAACGTCCGGTTCCCTGCCATGGAAGATGTCCTGGAGTTTCAGCGGGATAGTCTGTTCTTTGTCGCGTCCGATGCGCCGGATGAGGATCGAGTTATTAGGCCAGGCCAGCGGACCGAGGTTCCCCGCAGCCGCTACCGCCATCTTGGCGGTTACCCGCCTGCCCGTCAGGTTATAGACGCCCGGACGAAGCACTTCTCCCATAACATAGAACTCGCCGACTTCCAACATCGGGATGTGGACGATGTCTTTGTCGCGTATGATAATGTTCACGCCGGGGTCGCCGGACTTGAGACGCGGCAGGTCGATAGCGATGATTCGCGACATTTTCGACATGTCATATTTATCCCATCCGAACTTGTCTTCGACGACCTTTTCGCCTTCGGACGGTTTGGTCTCCTGCGCCCTGGCCGTCGTCGTCTGAGGGACGCTGATCCATCGCCCGTTTTCATACACCCACTTATAAGTTACATCGGCCGGTTTTACAGTGTCGGTATCCGGCTTGCCGGTCCCTTCAGCAGCGGTGTCCGGAACGGTCTGCGAACCGGTTCCTCCCGTCCCCGAAGCAATGGTCCTGGCAAGTTCCTCCAACTGCGCCTCTTTGGACAGGGGCTTTTTATCGGTTGTCGCCGTCCCAACACCCGCCGGATGGGTCGTCGGCTGGGTCGTAGCGGCAGGAATGTCAGGCAGGGGCGGAAGTTCCATCGGTTCGGACGACGACGCCTGATGCAACTCCTTCGCGGGACGATAGATGTAAAGATACTGAATGTTAATCTGGCTGACGTCCCCGCACAGCGCCAATGCCTCAAGAAGCGTGAAATCCTTTCGCATGATAGCGTATGTACCGGGACGCGCAACCGCTCCCAGGATGCTGAAAATGTTCTGATGCGGG
>CAYUYD010000054.1:0-11512 GCA_964449105.1 uncultured Planctomycetaceae bacterium
AAGTGTAAACCATGTGCCCGGTTCAAAACGTAAACCATGTACCCGGTTGCACAGCGAATGGGTGCAAGTGTCGCTTTCCGGCTATACAAAACACGGCTACTACCTTGTCAGCACGTACGAAATGTCAGGCGGTGAGTTCACCACTGGAACTCTGTCGATCGGCATCTCGACCGGGGAATATCCCGCCAAGTTTACGCAGACGGGAGGGACCGTAACGGGGCAGGAGATCGGTAGCGGCACCTACGAAATCTCAAAAGGAAGACTTAACGCTGGATCTCTGAAATGCGACCTTAGGATAACGGGGGCGGATGCGGAAATCTTCATCTCCGAACTCCTAAGGGGAACTCTTTCTACCGCCGTGCCGGGAGCAACGATCCACATGACCGGCGCGGCGTTTGAGAATGAAAGCACGAATCCGGACAACCTGGCTGGGCTGGGGAATCTGACGTTGATATTTGAGGGTGGCACGGGAGATATCGATCCGTTCGAGGTGGCCGGGGAGGATATGGGAGCGGTGCCGGTAGGGCTTGAGAGCAATTTCGCGCTCGGTACGCTGCAACTTGGCGGAGCTGACATCGGATTAATCCAACTGGTTGATAATTATGACAACCGTCCCGGCTGGGTCGGCAGCGAGGCGCTCTACGTCGAAAACCTGATCCTCGGAGCCGGTTCGACGCTGGACCTGAACGGCCTGAACCTCTACTACCTCAACTTCACCGACCTCGGCGGGAGCATCGACCTCAACGGCGGAAGTATGGCCCAGGTTCCCGAACCGGCCTCCGCAATACTACTGTTTCTGGGTGCGCTAGCCGTCTTCCGGCGACGACGGAAGCCATAATGACTTCGGGAGCGTTGCCGATAGCAAACAACAGCCCTTTCGTACACCGGCGAAACGGTCTATAATTTCGCCACTAATGGCGATTATAGCAGGAATAGACGAAGCCGGTTTGGGTCCGATACTTGGCCCGCTGGTGGTATCGGCGAGCGTTTTTCGCGTTCCGAACCGGGCAATGGATGAATGTCTCTGGTCGATGCTGGCCGGCGCGGTCGTGCGGAAGGGTTTTAGCCGGTCGCCCGCCCTTCCTGTGGCCGACTCAAAGAAGATGCACGTCCGCACCGCCGGCGTGGTGCATATCGAGCGAGGCGTGCTCGGCATGCTCGCCCAGTCAGGCCCCCCGCCGGTGTCGCTGCTGGAACTCCTACGCCGTCTCGCACCATCCGCAGCCGATCAAATGCAAGGTTATCCATGGTATGCGGACGCCGACCCGCCCCTGCCACGACAGGCAGGCGCTGAAGACCTGTCGCTCCGCGCCCGTGGCGCAAGCGAGGCGATGACTCGCCACGGCATCACACTCGAAGCGGTCCGGGCAGAGCCGGTCTTCGCCGGACAATTCAATCACCTGATCCGCACCACTCGCAACAAGGCGGTAGCGTCGTTCGGTATAACCGCCCGCCTGCTGGCCTACGTTTTCCAGACCTACGCCGGCGCCGCTGAACCGACCCGCATCGTCGTCGACAGGCAGGGCGGACGCACCCGCTACATCAGACCTTTGCAGCGAATATTCGACGGCGCGGAGATAAAGATCGTCGAGGAATCCGACCTGCGAAGCATTTATCTGCTCCGCGACGGCAGGAGCAGTGCGGAAATCCGCTTCTGTACCGGCGCTGAAGATGAAGCCATGCCCGTCGCCCTGGCCAGCATGGTCAGCAAATACCTACGCGAACTGTTTATGGAACTGCTGAATAAATGGTGGGCCAGCCGCATCGCTGATCTGAAACCCACAGCCGGGTACTACACCGACGGTAAACGATTCCTGAATGACATCGCCGATGCAATTAAAGCCGAGCGTATCGACAAATCGCTGCTGGTGAGATGCCGATAGAATTCCCAATTTTCGATTTCCAATTGAAAGAATCTCCGGCGGCCGCTCCGGTCAATTGAAAATTGGAAATTGAAAATTGGAAATTCGGAGGTTATGCTTAAGTGGGAAATCTGAAAGGAAATGGAAACCTATGACTATACAGAAATGGTCCGATAATATCATCGTTGCGGAACTGTCCGACGACCCGCAGTTCACCGAGGAGATGGTCTCGTTGACGGACATGGTGAAGCAGAATTGCGTCAACGTGGTGATAAACCTTTCGGCAGTAAGCCATCTGAACTCTTCGAATCTTTCCTCGCTTCTGCGTCTGCGAAAGCAGGTTCTCGCCGGCGAAGGCAGGATAATCCTTTGCGGAACAGACAGCCGGGTCCGAACCGTCTTCAGCATTACGGGGCTGGACAAGGTCTTCGAGTTCGCCGACAACCCTGCGATAGCCCTGGCGAGCATCCAGATAGCAGCCACACCTGAAGATGTCGATTAGGGTCCGACCAACCTGACCTCCCTCACTCCCTTACGGGACAGAGTTTTCGCTTGCAGAGGCAAATTGACACCGATATAATTCCAGCTGGGAATCCAGATAAAGAAAGGAACCGTGATAACAGTATGATTAAAGTCAGGGCGCGAGGTAACGAATCGGTCCAGCAGATGCTTCGTCGATTCAAGAAAATGTGTGAAAAGGAAGGTCTCATCAGGGACATTAAGCGCAACAGTTACTACGAGAAGCCTTCGGAGCGGCGGCGGCGGCGTATTCGCAGGAACGCCAAGCGCCCACCGATGGAGATCTAGCATTGCCCCCTATATCAAGTTGTTCGCGCCCTTCTGTCGGCAAGGCGTGGTTTCGCCCGCCCTTCGAATATCAAATTTCGGAGGCATGGGGTGTTCAATGTGTTCTATCGCTTTTGCTCCCCCTGTTTCTTATCCAATCAGGAAACTATCTCAAAACTGGTGAAGGAGTGCTGTCGTAATGGGGAAAATCTATTCAACTCGTTGGTTTCGGTCGCTGCCGATGCTGGCGGCGGTACTGGTGCTTCTGGTGCTGGCGGGGCCGGCGGCGGCGCAAACAGACGGACCCGAACAGGCGAACGCATCAGGCTTGATGGACTTCTCGCACTTTCATCCGATCCTCCTGTGGTGGATCGCGCCAATCGGGTCGCTGATCGCCCTTCTTTTCGCCTGGGTATTCTATCGCCAGGTCAAGGCCTCCAACGAGGGCGACGAGAAGATGAAGGAAATCGCCGCCCACGTTACACAGGGCGCTTACGCATACCTCAGGCGACAGTACAAGGTCGTAGCCGTGTTCTTCATCGTCGTCTCGGCGATCCTGTATTTCATGGGCAGGATCGGCGCACAGCACCAGATCGTATTCGTCGCTTTCCTGACCGGCGGGTTCTTCAGCGGCTTGTGCGGCTTCCTCGGTATGAAGACAGCCACCATGGCTTCTAATCGCACTGCCCAGGGCGCAAAGGAAAGTCTCAACCGAGGTCTGACCGTCGCCTTCCGCGCCGGGGCTGTGATGGGCCTGGTCGTCGTCGGATTCGGGCTGCTGGATATCGCAATGTGGTTCCTGCTGCTTACCAGGTTCGCGCCGTGGCTGTACGGCGCGATGGGCTGGGGACACTTTGAAATGAGCCTGGTGGAAGTAACCGTCGTCATGCTGACGTTCGGAATGGGCGCCAGTTCGCAGGCGTTGTTCGCCCGCGTCGGCGGCGGAATCTTCACGAAGGCTGCCGACGTCGGGGCCGACCTGGTCGGTAAGGTCGAAGCCGGCATCCCGGAAGACGACCCGCGAAACCCCGCCACGATCGCCGACAACGTCGGAGACAACGTCGGAGACGTCGCCGGTATGGGCGCAGACCTCTACGAAAGTTACTGCGGCTCGATACTGGCGACCGCCGCACTGGGCGTAGCCGCTGCCTCCGTGCTGGGACTGGCGATGGCCGACCAGGTACGCCTGCTGGCGCTTCCGATGGTCCTGGCCGGTATCGGAATACTCTTATCCATCATCGGAATCTACATCGTACGAACCAAAGAAGGCGCATCCATGAAGCAACTCATGGGCGCTCTGAACCGAGGCGTCAACGGGTCAAGTTTCCTGATAGTCCTGGCCGCTCTGGGCGCTTGCTACATCCTGTTGGGTGGAATTGAGGGCGTTTATTGGCTGGGCATCTGGGGGTCAATCGTCTCCGGGCTTGTGGCCGGTATCATCATCGGCAAGGCCACCGAGTATTACACCAGTTACGACTACCGCCCTACCCGCGACATCGCCAAACAGTCTGATACAGGCCCGGCCACCGTTATCATCTCCGGTATCGCAGAGGGCATGAAGAGCACATGGGCGGCGCTGACGACCATTATCGTCGCCATCATCGCCGCCTACGCCTTCGCCGGCGGGTTCGAGAACATGTCGCTAGGCCTCTACGGCGTAGGCATTGCCGCCGTCGGTATGCTGGCGACGCTGGGCATCACTCTGGCGACCGACGCCTATGGGCCTATCGCCGACAATGCCGGTGGAAACGCTGAAATGACAGGCCAGAAGCCGGAGGTACGCAAGCGCACCGACGCGCTGGACTCGCTCGGAAACACCACAGCCGCCACCGGCAAGGGCTTTGCCATAGGTTCAGCGGCGCTGACCGCCCTGGCCCTGCTGGCCGCTTACGTCGAGGAAGTCCGCGTCGGACTCAACCGCGAAGCGATGACTGCCATTGTCGCCAAGGCACCGGAGGCCACAAAAGACGCCAAGGCCGGTGTCGGGCAACTTTACTACACGGGCAACAAAAAATTCGCCATGAAGACCAAAGAAGGCACCAACATCGCCTGCTTCAGCGCATTCATGGCGATGTCGAAACTACCGGATGAGATGAAGAAAGTCGGTCTTCTTCAGAAATACGAACTGACGTCTCCGAATGCTGACGGTATCTGCCATCCGACTTGGGCGGATCTATCCTCAACAAATTTGGACTTAACGACATCGCTTGTTTCCGCCCGCAAGGCATCTCTTCGTCAGTACATGGCCTTCTATGACGTAACGCTGATGAACCCGAAGGTTCTCTGCGGGATGTTCGCGGGCGTGCTTCTTGTGTTCCTGTTCAGCGCGATGACGATGAAGGCCGTCGGTCGGGCTGCGGGAGATATGGTTAAGGAAGTCCGAAGGCAGTTCCGCGAGATCGCCGGAATAATGGAAGGTACGGGCAAGCCGGACTACGCCCGATGCGTGGATATATCGACGGCAGGGGCGCAGAAGGCTATGATTATCCCGTCGCTTCTGGCGCTGGCGGTGCCGGTCGGCGTAGGGCTGCTGCTGGATGTCGCCGGTGTGATGGGTCTGCTGGCGGGCGGTCTGTGCTGCGGGTTCGCAATGGCGATATTCATGGCCAATGCCGGCGGAGCGTGGGATAACGCCAAAAAATACATCGAAAGCGGTGAACTCGGCGGAAAAGGCTCCGCAAACCACAAGGCCACCGTCGTGGGCGATACCGTCGGCGACCCGTTCAAGGATACATCCGGGCCTAGCCTGAACATACTGATAAAACTGATGAGCATGGTCTCGATCGTATTCGCCGGGCTGATTGTCAAGTTCGCCCCGCAGATCGCCGCCTGGCTGCACATACAGTAAAAGCAGGGACTTGGGATTAGGTTCCAGGGACTAGGAAAAAACCGGATTCGATTTGATTTGATGGTAAAGAAGAAGGTCAGGAAGATAACCGCACGACAGCTGGCAGTCGAGGCAGCCCGCATCGCCGGCGACCGCCACGGCGAAGACATCGTAGTATTGGACCTTCGCGGCATAAGTCCGGTTGCCGATTATTTCGTAATCTTCACGGGCACGTCCGAACGCCAGATGTCAGCCGTCGCCGACGAAATCGCCGAAGCCGCCGCCAAGGCAGGACACAAGATTTTCCATGTCGCCGGGCTGGGATCAAACCAGCCCGCCCGCCGTAGCTCCGGCGGAGGCGGGTGGATACTGCTGGATTTCTTTGACGTGGTAGTGCATATCTTCGACGATGAACACCGTAAGTATTACGACCTTGAACTAATCTGGGGCGATGCCCCCCGCATCCGCTGGAAGAAACCTTGTAAAAAAACGAAATAGTCCACGAATTACACGAATTCCACGAATTTTTCTTCTTTTCATTTTCGTGTAATTTGTGTAATTCGTGGATTAATTCTTATCCGTGTAATCTGTGTAATCCGTGGACTATGAACATTCGTCGAGAACTTGAGCGGCGTCTATCGACTGCGATAAGCGAATCCGCCGGGGTCGAGGGGCTTCCCGCCATTGTCGCGCCGTCGGCCAAGCCACAATTCGGGGACTACCAGGCCAATGGCGTCATGGCCGCTGCAAAGCGGCTCAAAACAAATCCGCGTGAATTAGCGGAAAAGGTCGCCGCCGTCGTGGACATCTCCGACATCATTGAGAAGGCCGAAGTCGCCGGTCCCGGATTCATCAATATCACGCTCAAGACCGATTTCCTCCAACAGCAGGTCGCTGCGAGCCTCTATGATGAACACATGGGCGTACCGCTTGCGGCCTCGCCGCAAACCGTCGTCGTCGATTACTCCGGGCCTAACCTCGCCAAGGAGATGCACGTCGGACACCTCCGCAGCACGATCATCGGCGACGCCCTCGCGCGAACGCTCAAATTCCTCGGCCACAATGTCATCCGACAAAACCACGTCGGCGACTGGGGTACACAGTTCGGGAAAATCATACTGAGCATCTGGCATCTTTGCATGGAAGAGAAACGCAACGATCCAGACTATCTGAAACACAATTATGAGAAACTCAAGGCGCTTCGGCATCAAGATGACCCGTCTAAAAGAAAGAAAGCATTGGTGCTTATATGGCAACAGCACCAGAAAGATCTGAATGAAGACTGGGAAGGTAAAATATTTAAGCGTTATCTAGAAAAAATAACGAGCGTCCTGACTTTTGACGATTTGCTACGGGCCTACCAATTCGTAAATCTAGTCGAAGACATGGCTGAAGAAACAGATTTGGAAATAGACTCCTCACCTAATCACAAGATAGTAAAGTTAGCAAAGGTCTCCAGTTACATAACATGGATGCTCCAGGATTTCGACAACCCAAGTAATGAGCAAGAGCGTGAGACATGGAAAAAGGCGAAACAACTCACCCTCGAGTCTTGTGATAAGGTTTACCGGCACCTTGGCGTCCTGCTCACTTCCGACGATGTTCGCGGTGAATCGGCCTACAACGACGATTTGCCGGAAGTCGTTAAAGACCTTGAGGAAAAGGGCTTGTTGACCGAATCCGAGGGCGCGAAATGCGTCTTTCTGGATGAATTCAAAAATAAGGACAACGAACCGCTGCCTGCGATTGTCCAGAAATCCGACGGCGGGTATCTGTACGCCACTACAGACCTAGCAGCAATCCGATACCGCGTGGGAAAACTCAAAGCCGACCGGATACTTTATGTAACCGACTCGCGACAGTCGCTGCATTTCCGCCAGATATTCGCCGTGGCCAAGAAGGCCGGCTTTGCGCCCGAAGGCGTTTCACTGGAGCACGTACCGTTTGGGATGATGCTCGGCAAGGGCGGACAGCCTTTCAAGACACGCGAGGGCGGAACAGTCAAACTGAGAGCCCTGCTGAAACAGGCGGAAATTAAGGCAGGTTTCGTAATGGATGAACGGAAGGATATCTACGGTGAGAAAATCCACCGCACCGTCGGCATCGGAGCGGTAAAATACCCCGACCTGCCGGATGAGAAGAAACTCGATATCGCTAAAAAAGTCGGTATCGGAGCGGTCAAATACGCCGACCTGTCGCAGAACCGCTCCAGCGATTACGTCTTCAGTTTCGACAAGATGCTGGCGCTTGACGGCAACACTGCTCCGTATATGCAATACGCCTACGCCCGAATCAAAAGCATCTTCCGGAAAGGCGAAGAGCCGGCGAGCCGCGACCACAAGGGAGCGGAAATAGTGATAGAAGACCCTGCCGAGCGGGCATTGGCGGTGAAACTGCTGCAATTCGCCGAAGCGGTCGAGACGGTGGCCGTCGAATCGCTGCCTAACCTGTTGTGCGGGTATCTTTACGACCTGGCTGGGGCTTTTACGACTTTTTACGAATCCTGCCCGGTCCTTAAATCGTCCGAGCCGACCCGCTCAAGCCGGCTTGGGCTGTGCGAAGCGACGGCCAGAACAATCCGCACCGGCCTGGGGCTTCTGGGAATAGAAACGGTCGAGCAAATGTAAATCTAATCGGGTGCCATGCCTTCACGCGCAGCTAAGCAGAGTGTGTAGGCATGTTCACGCCCTTCACTTTGTTTCGGGCGAGAACATGGCACCCCGCAAGCGCGAATGTAGGGAAATTGTAATGAGCAATCCGAAAGACTCTGCGAGATTGATGGTAGGCGTCAGCGGTGTTCGCGGGATTGTCGGCGAGGCGCTGACGGCAGAGGTGGCCAAGAAGTTCGGCATGGTGTTCGGAGCGATGCTACGCCCCGAACAGACAATCGCTCTCGGACGGGACACTCGGCCTTCGGGAACAATGCTCCGCAAGGCACTTGTTTCCGGCCTGACCGCCGCCGGGGTGAACGTGATTGACCTGGGGATAGTTTCCACACCGGGGGTGGCGGTGATGGTAAAACACCTCCGTGCCGACGGCGGGATCGTCATCACTGCCAGCCATAACCCAGCACCATACAACGGCATAAAGTTTATGACGTCCGCCGGTCTGAACCTGCCGGCGGAACAGGCAGAGAGGCTAAAGAAAATTTGGCAAAACGGGGAAATCTGCATCTGCACCGTTAACGGAAGGCGCAGGTCCAGCAAGCAGACCCACCAGGTGCACGTTGGCGCCGTCTGCGGCGTCGTGGATGTTGAAGCCATCGCCGGGCGGAAGTTCAAGGTCGTCTTGGACAGCATCAACGGGGCAGGATGCAAAGGAACCGCCCTGCTGCTTAAAATACTTGGCTGTGAACTGGTTCACATTAACGGCGAACCGACTGGGCAGTTCGCGCATGAGCCCGAACCCGTTGCCGCCAACCTCGCCGGCCTGTGCGAGGCGGTTCGGCAGCACCGCGCCGACATCGGTTTCGCCCAGGACCCCGATGCCGACCGGCTGGTCATCGTCGATGAGAACGGCGCGTTCATCGGCGAGGAATACACGCTGGCCCTGACGTCGGCGTTTGTGCTACGGCGGAACAAGGGCAATTTGGCGACGAACCTGTCCACATCCAGAATGATGGACGACGTGGCGGCGTCGGCGGGGGTGAAACTCTACCGGACGCCCGTCGGCGAGGCCAACGTCGTCGCCAGGATGGTGCAGGAAAAATGCATCTTCGGCGGGGAGGGCGGCGGCGGCGTGATAGACCCGCGAGTGGTGCTGGTGCGCGACAGTTTCGTGGGCATCGCGCTTATGCTCAATTATCTGGCCGATACGGGAAAAAAGGTCGGCGAACTGGTCGCGGAACTGCCTCGGTACCATATGTTGAAAGACAAGTTTCCCTGTCCGCAGGCGGCGGCTGCGGCAGGGATTCTCTCGGCAGTGCGCGAGGCATTCGCCTCCAGGCCCAGCGCAAAGGTCAACGACGAAGACGGCCTGCGAGTGGATTTACCGGAAGGATGGGTTCATGTGCGTGCTTCAAATACCGAGCCGATAATGCGCATCATAGCCGAGGCCGGTAGCGCCGAGGACGCCGGTAAAATCGCCGAAGAGGTGCGTAAAATCGCCGAAGCAGCGCTATAGTAGTTCATTAGATACAGTAACCGGCGACGTACTGCTTGGCGGCGGCTTTTTCTTCGTCGATGAGGTTCTGGAACGTCGTGTTGTCGTACACGTCTGTCGCGGCATCGCGTGCCCGGCTCCACATGCCAACGAATGCACAGTGGTCGTAAAGCGGGCAGTCAGCCTCCGTATCGGCGGCGACACATCGGACCGGCGCGACAGAGCCTTCGATAAATCGTATTATCTCGCCCACAGTGAGCACCTGGGGCGCCACGGCCAGAATGTACCCGCCATGAATGCCGCGCCGGGATTCGACAAATCCGCCACGACGAAGTTGGCCTAGAATCAATTCCAGGAACCGTGGAGGAATTGCCTGGGCTTCGGCAATCTCGCCGATTGTCGTCGGACCACTACTGTTCCGCTTAGCCAAGTCAAAAACCGCTCGCAATGCGTATTGACATTTCTGCGAAATGCTCATTTTCGAAAAATTCCCGAAACCCGATTGATTCAGTTGAGATAATAGTCTATCATGTTTAATATGTCCAGGTTTTGTTTTCGGAAGATTTTCAGGAAGTATTTGACCGGTAAGGTGCATAAACGGCCTACGGGAGCGAGAGGAGAGACGGCCATGACGGCCAATCCGCCGATTTACTTTGACAATAACGCAACGACACCGCTGGACAAACGTGTCCTGCAAACAATGATGCCCTACCTCACCACCGAGTTCGGCAACGCTGCCAGCAAGTTCCACGTCTTTGGGCAGCACGCTGAAGCGGCTGTGGAAAAGGCTCGTTTCCAGGTCGCCGACCTGATTGGCGCGAAGCCCGCCGAAATTATCTTCACATCCGGAGCCACAGAAAGCGACAATCTTGCCATAAAAGGCGTCGCGGAGATGTATCGTGAGAAAGGCAATCACATCATTACTTGTATGACGGAGCACAAAGCCGTCATTGACACGTGCAAATACCTGGAAACGAAGGGTTGCCGGATAACCTGGCTGAAACCCGACAAATATGGCAGGGTAACGGCCGAGCAGGTTGAGGGCGCTATTACCGACGCAACGATCCTGATTACCATTATGGCGGCAAATAACGAAACCGGCACGCTCCATCCCGTTTCCGAAATAGGCAAGGTGGCCAAGAAACACAAAGTAATCTTTCACAGCGATGCAACCCAGGCGGCGGGTAAGATACCTGTGAATGTCGAGACGATGGGGATAGATCTTCTGAGTATCTCGGCCCACAAGATATACGGTCCGAAGGGCGCAGGGTGTCTGTATGTCCGCAAACATGGGCCTCGCGTAAGTCTGGCGATACAGATGCACGGCGGCGGGCACGAGAAGGGAAAGCGAAGCGGAACGCTGAACGTGCCCGGGATTGTAGGCCTGGGAGCCGCTTGCGAGATCGCCGCAGGAGAAATGACGGAAGAATCCGGACGGATCGCCGGATTGCGAGACCGGCTGCAGGAAAAGATACTGAAGGGTCTGGACGATGTCAGGTTTAACGGGCATCCGACTGAGAGACTGCCCAACACCGTCAATCTCAGCTTCACTTATGTCGAGGGGGAGAGCGTGGTGCTCAATTTGGCAAACGAAGTGGCGGTGTCCACCGGGTCGGCCTGTTCGAGCGAGTCCCTGGAATCCAGCCACGTACTTATCGCGATGGGCGTGCCGGCTGCAATGGCCCATAGTTCAATCCGCTTCAGTCTTGGTCGTTTCAATACGGTCGATGAGGTCGATTATGCAGCCAAGCGAGTCATCGATGTGGTTGAAAAACGCCGCCGGATGAGTCCCGTGAAGGAGCTGAAGGAACTCTTCGGCGTCTAGGGGAGCGGTGGAGTAAGGAGATCGCCGTGGAATACAGCGAAAAACTCATGGAACTGTTTATGAATCCCAAAAACGTGGGAACGTTGGATGAAAACGATCCCCATGTTGGAA